>CAIJLM010000571.1 GCA_903821495.1 uncultured Chthonomonas sp.
GAGTGCGCCCGTCTGCAAAGCGACCCGTCGCAACCCGTCCAACCCCATACCGGACACCTCGCCTGGTCTCCAAACGGGAACGCGCTCGCCTTCACCTTTACGCCCGACCCGCTCGATTTTGCGCGGTATGAGATATGGGCGGTGGCGCGAGACGGCAAGAACGCGCGCAGAGTCAGCCCGCGAGACGGCAAGGGCTATCTCGCTCCCGTCTGGCTTGGCGACGAGCGAATCGCCGCGCTTCGCAAAGAGACGAACGGGTACGAAGTGATAAGTTGGGACGCGCAAGGGGGCAATCCGAAGGCGTTGGGCAGGGTGGAGAGCGCGGACTGCGACTGGTCGCCGGACAGAAAGCGGGTCGTCTTCGCAACTTCGCGGCGCAACGAGAAGCCTACGACGCTTGGAGTGTTGGAGATTAAGTAGCCCTCACCCCCATCCCCTCTCCCAATTCTGGGCGAGGGGTGACTAGAGCGGAAGGTGGTTCTGTAATTTCTTCCCGACAGACGGACGCTGAAAGCGTTTGCCTCTCAAGCGCCCCCGTGTGATATAATAGCGTTAGAGGAGCCGATGCCATGACACAAACCGCCATTCGCCTTACGACCCGCGTTCTCTCTGGAAAGCGCGTAGAGTTCACCGCCCCCGAACTCAACGAAGGGGAAGAGGTAGAACTTATCATCCTGAAAAGCGAACCAGAACACGCCCCGCCTCAGTTTGCGTCTGCGTGGGAGTACCTACAGTCTTTCGAGCCTCAAACGCACACGCCGGAAGAGTGGGCGGAGATAGAGCGGCAGTTTCAAGAGGAGCGGAACGCATGGGGAGATTGACGCTTCCGACCTCTGGCATGATTTATGTGGATGTCTTAGCCATGAAAGACAGAAACTCTATCTTCAATGTGATGAGCCTAAGAGAATAGCAAATAGGACAAATGCACCAACAAGAATGAGAACCATATAACAACCGCAGTTCAGCGACTGCATAAAGATACCTTCTGTTTTCGCAGTGCCTTGTATAGTATGGGGAGTGAATGGATGACCACAATGGGGGCAAGTAGGCGTTTTATCCGATATTTCTTTGTGGCAATCGGGACATGATATGAGGGGCATGGCAGTCTTCTCCTTCTATGAGGAAAATAAGAGATGAGGGCGACTACGGAGTAATTAGAGCGACAACAACGGCTATTGGGGCAAGTAGATACTAGGAATTACGGTTTGCCAAAAGGTTTTACCGTTACGTTGAATTCGCCAAACTCCCATATGTTCTCGTTCCCTAGCGCCAGCATCAACTGATTGGGCGCGTAACTTGGATTCTCTTAATGCTGTCGTGCGATATGGGAATACCTCCGAAACCGCTTGCATATCTTTTAGTTCTGCCTCCTCTGGTTCAACGTGAAATTGAACGATTACCCAATCCGGGAATCCTCTCCTTCCCGCGTTTCGGAAGGTAGATGCACATTTTGGTAGGCTATCGGTCAGCCATCCCGTTTGTTGCCAAGCCTCTTTCATAACTCCCCCCCAATTCTGTTTGAATTGTGTTATCATAGCACAAAGGGCGTGGGTTTGGCAAGTGGATTTCTGAGAAGTTTTTACCTTGCCCCAAGCACTCTCAGGTGAGGTAAAATAACCATACCTATTCACTATTCGTTCTTCGGAGGGGCACGGTGAAAAAAGACATAGGCTGTGACATAAACAGGTTGGCACGGCAAAGGAGGCGGCGATATGAGCAAAATCTTGTTTAAGGGGACATGGGAAGAGACTATCAATCATGCGGCGGACATTCCGCGTAACCAGATAGTCGTAATATCCGCCGTCACGGAGTCTGTACTCCCCAAAGAGGAGAACGCCTTCGGAGGTAAAAGTATCGCGGATATTCTGCAAGAGATAGGGTTTGTGGAAGGTCTGCCGGAAGACCTCAGTACGAACCCGAAGTATATGGAAGGGTTTGGAGAGACCAGAACATGGAAGGCTTCGCCTCAGACAGCCCAGAGGTAACGCCTCGAATCGTGATACAGCCAAGCCTATAGGTCAAGTCCTTCTCCCGATTCGGGAGAAGGATGTCCGAAGGACAGGATGAGGGACGGGTACAGACAAGCCTCCCATATC
>CAIJLM010000572.1 GCA_903821495.1 uncultured Chthonomonas sp.
GATCCGGGGACACCGAAAGGAGAGCCCGTCGAACTGACGCTTGAGTATCTCGCAAGCAACGGGAAACCGGTAATTCTGCGTCCCGAGCAATGGATTGAAATTCGGACTGATTCCAGGAAAGATGACGTGCAGCGACTGGAGTGGCTGTATACCGGTTCAATCGTTGTTAATGGCCGCTTTCTAGCACAAAGTGACGGCTCCATCATCGCCCTCTATCATGACCCGGTGGCAATGATCGACAACGCTTCCCCTGGAGGAGAGAGCGACAAAATCAAACTCAAGGGGACGACCTATACTTCGCGCCAAGTCCGCTAAAAAGAGCGCCGCGCCTTTCAAAACACCCACCAGTAGCAACGGCTCCGAAGCATCGGGGTAGTCTGCGGTTATCTGCGCCCCCAGTTCGCAAACCCTCTGTTGAAGGGTCTCTGCGGAAAAGAGAGTCTCTGAAATCGTGTGCGGAGGAACTACTCCCATTCGATTGTAGCGGGGGGCTTGGAACTAATATCGTACACAACCCGGTTCACACCCTTGACTTCGTTCACGATGCGACTGCTAATAGTCTCTAGCGTGTCGTAAGGAATACGCGCCCACTTCGCAGTCATAAAGTCCTCAGTTGTCACCGCTCTTAGGACAATCGGGTAGGCGTAGGTACGTAGGTCGCCCATGACTCCCACGGAGCGAACAGAGATAAGAACCGTGAGAGCCTGCCGTATCTCGCGATAGAGACCTGCTTTTCGCAACTCCTCAATGAAGATGTTGTCCGCTTCGCGAAGAATACCTAACTTCTCTTCGGTCACATCGCCAATAATACGAATTGCAAGACCGGGACCCGGGAAGGGGTGTCGCCAAACTATCGTTTCCGGTAGCCCCAACTCTGCCGCAACTGCCCGCGCCTCGTCCTTAAAAAGAAGTCGCAAGGGTTCAATCACCTTGAAATTCATATCTTCAGGTAGACCGCCCACATTGTGGTGCGTCTTAATAGTAACAGACTGCTTGCTACCCCCACTCTCAATCACATCAGGGTAGAGCGTTCCTTGCGCCAAAAACTTCGCGTCCGTCTGTTCGCCAGCGTACTCTTCAAAGACGCGCACAAACTCCTCGCCAATGATTTTACGCTTTGTTTCCGGGTCAGAGACTCCCTCAAGGCGCTTCATAAATCGTTCGCGCACATCCGCGTAGATAAGTCGTATCCCAAACGCCTCCGCAAAGTCGTGGCGCACCTGCTCCGCCTCGTTCTTACGCAGAAGCCCGTGGTCTACAAAGATACAGGTCAACTGGTCGCCGATGGCTTTGTGCATAAGAGCCGCGACGCAACAGCTGTCAATGCCGCCCGAAACGCCGCAGATAACGCCCGAACCCCCGACCTCCGCCCGAATCTTTTCAACCGCTTCGTCGATAAAATGACGCGGCGTCCATGTGCCTGAACAGCCGCAGGGGCCCATCAGAAACGCTTTCAAGAGGTCTTTACCAAAAGGTGTATGCGCTACTTCCGGGTGGAATTGAACGCCATACAGTCTTCGCTCGGCGTTCACTATCGCCGCGACGGGCGCGGATGGCGTTACCGCCACTATCTCAAACCCATCTGGGGGGCGTAATACTTTATCGCCGTGGCTCATCCAACAAGGGAGTAGCGTCTCCGTATCGCCATACCCCTCAAAGAGCGGCGCAGTGTTCAGAATTTGCAACTCGGCATGACCATATTCTCGGTTTTCCGAGGGCTTAACTTCACCACCCAACTGATACGCCATGAGTTGCAAGCCATAGCATATGCCCAGTATCGGGATGCCTAAGTCGTAAACGCCAGGGTCAACGTGGGGAGCGCCCTCTGCGTACACGCTGGAGGGTCCACCAGAAAAGATAATGCCTTTGGGATTCTTGCTAACTATCCGTTCGAGGCTAACATCGTGAGGCAGTATCTCACAATAAACTTGGCACTCACGCACACGGCGTGCAATCAGTTGCGTATACTGCGCTCCGAAGTCGAGGATAATCACAATCTCGCTAGAAGCGTCTAAGAAGGTGGGAGTCTGCGGCGAAGCGGTAGTCATGCAGGGTGAACAGTCCTTATTACAGTATGGAATCTAAGCGCAAGGGAGAAGGTGTACACGTTGGGTACTTTCAGGGAAAAGAGTGTCCAAACTAGAAAAAAATCACCCTCTACCTCTCAATATATA
>CAIJLM010000573.1 GCA_903821495.1 uncultured Chthonomonas sp.
GGGTCTGCGCGATGATGGCTAGCGAGAGGCGATAGCGGGTTTCCGCTACAGCCGCCTCTTGTTGGCGCACCTGCGCCTCAATCTGCGAGGTGTCTAGTTTGACCAGAAGTTGCCCCTTGGTCACTCTATCGCCTTCGCGAACCTGCAAAAACTCAATGCGCCCTGCAAACCGGGGCGCGATTTTTACGTTGAAGGGAGCCTCCGCCGTTCCGACGGCTTCTAGGGTGTTGAGTACATCCCTGAGCGCGATGGGCGCAACGGTAACGAGTGGCGACGACTTTAGCCGCGCCTCTCTCTGCTGGGCTTGCGCGGCGGTATCTTCGTTTTTCGCTTTCACGCGAATAGTTATCCAAACCCCAAGTCCGACTAACGGAATCAGTACCAAAAGACCAGTGCGCTTCATAAAAATAAAAAGAGTGTCCTTCCTGCTTTAGATTCACCTAGTACTATAGATAGATTCCAACGCAAAATGTAACGCTTCTAATCAGATTAGTTGGGGTTCGCCCTAGTTTATTTGAGTCTGTTCCTACCTCCCAAGCCCCTCTCCAACCTTGCGGATACCCTCTACTGTCTCATTAAGGTCGCTCTGCGTATAGGCTTCATTGACAGATAGCGTGATACAGGTATTGAGAATGGCTTCCGCATTGGGACACATTCCCGCCCGATAGTCGTAAGAGTCGCAGGCGTGAGGAGCGCGAGCGAACGCGCTTTTGTTCGTGAAGAGGGGGTGTTCGTAGACGCACTTTCCAATGTAGTGCGCTCCTATGGGCAGTCCTTCGGCTTGCAACGCCTTCGCAACAGCATCGGCGCTCACTCCCATCTGCGACTCGTCTACGCGCATCATATAGAACCACCATGACGGCTCTACCCCCTCCGCAATCTCCGGTAGCGTAATTCCGCGCACTCCCTCCAAACGGCGCGATAGCTCTCCGCACCAAGCCTGACGGCGCGACACAATGGAGTCGAGTTTTCGGAACTGTGCGAGCGCAACCGCCCCCTGCAACTCTGTCATGCGGTAGTTATTGGCGAGAAAGGTCGGGCGACGCTCTGGTGCATCCGCTCTTCGCGAGTAGGCTTTGTCTGTGCTGAGGCGCAGGCGCTCCGCTAAGGCGGCATCGCGAGTCACAGTGATACCGCCATCTCCACAGGAGATATGCTTGTACTCGTTAAAGCTAAAGCACCCTATGTCGCCGGTAGTTCCGATAGGTCTCCCTTTATACCGACACCCAAACGTCTGGGCGCAGTCCTCAATGAGGTAGAGGTTGTGGCGGTTGCATATTTCGCGCAGAGCGTCGAGGTCGCAGGCGTTGCCTGCAAGATTGACGGCGATGACCGCTTTTGTGCGCGGCGTGATACAAGCCTCCACCGATTCGGGTATTAGCGTGTAGGTGTGCGGGTGTAGGTCTGCGAAAATGGGTATCGCGCCCTGATAGAGAATAGGCGAGAGGGTTCCCATGTCGGTTATTGGCGATGTGATGACCTCCTCGCCGGGAGATATTCCTACCGCCATGAGCGCCGAATGGATTGCCGCCGTTCCGCTTGTACAGCAAACGGCGTAGGGAACGCCGCTCTTTTCAGCGAACTCCGCTTCGAGTTGGCGCACCTTTTCGCCCTGCGCGTAGAAGAGAGTCCCCTGCTCCAACGCCTCCCGTAACTGCTCCAACTCCTCCGCGCCGTACCGTTGTTCACGCCCATAAGGGGTCTGTTTCGCCTTCGCGCCGCCATCAATCGCCAGTTTAACTCGCTCCATGTCCTCTTCTCCTCGCCGTTTAGCCCATAAAACGCCCCTGCCATGTACACTCAGGGCGTTTGAGAGGGTATTATATGGGATAATGAACCCCTCCCCGTCCTGCGGACACCCCTCCCCGACGCGGAGAGGGGGTATACAAAACAGTGGTTTCGCTCTTATCAATCGGGGCAAGCCACTTCATTTTGTCTCGCACTCCGCTTTTAGGGAGGTTCCCTCTCCGTTTCGGGGAGGGGTGAAACACCAGTAGACTATTCGCCTAACTATGCCTATACTCCTTGAAAAACCTAAGAATGTTTTGCCGATTTCTTCCGCCTACTACGTCGGAAACATCTGCATAGACCCGCCCGTTGTTCTTGCGCCTATGGCGGACGTGACGAACGGGTCGTTTCGTCGCCTCGTCAAGCGAATGGGCAGTCCCGGTCTCGTAGTCACAGAACTCATCAGTACTGCCGCAATTCACTATGGAAGCAAGCGCACTTTTGAGATGTTCGACGTAACCGAAGAGCAGCGCCCTCTCGCAGTGCAACTCTTCGGAGCCGACCCCGCAATGATGGCGGAAGCCGCAAAAGTTGCGGTTGACCAAGGGGCGGACATTATCGATATAAATATGGGATGCTGGGTTCCCAAGGTCTGTAAGACGGGCGCGGGAGCCGCCATGATGAAAGACGAAGCCGCCGCCTGCCGCATTGTGGAGGCGATTGTCAGGGCGGTAGAGGTTCCCGTCACGGTGAAGACTCGCGCAGGTTGGCAGTACGGGCAGTTCGCCACAGTTGGTCTTGCGAAAAAGTTGGAGGAGGCGGGTGTGCAAGCCTTCGCCCTTCATGCCCGCTACGCTACTCAAGGACACACGGGAGAGGCGGACTGGGAACTCATTCGGCAGATGAAAGAGTCGGTCTCAAAGCCCGTTGTCGGCAATGGCGACATCAAAACGCCGCAGGACGCGCTTCGTATTCTTCAAGAGACGGGGTGCGACGGCGTAATGATTGGCAGGGCGGCGATTGGCAACCCCTGGGTTATTCGCGACATCGTTCACTACCTGAAAACGGGCGAACTGCTTCCGCCCCCCACGCTAGACGAACGGATTGAGACCGCTCTCGCGCACGTTTCCGACCTCGTGGAGCATCTTGGCGAGAATAGGGGAGTGCGCCACCTGCGCGGTCAGCTACCGCTCTATTTCAAGGGCTATCGCGGTTCGGCGCGGCTTCGAGACGCTATTACCTCCGCAGACACGCTCGTTTCGGTACGCGATACTCTAGCGCGTTTTGCCAACTATATCGACCATTTTGAACACGGGGAGGACTCTCCTTTTGAAAACTAGCCTCTACACCCTGCTTCTACTTTTGGGCTTTGTCGCGCCCCTCCGCGCAGACAACATGAAGTATCTCGAAAACGCGCATATTCGCGTAGGAGTGGACTTAGATAAGGGCGGCGCTATCGCCTATCTCTCTGTAAAGGGCGGCGAAAACCTTATCAATGTTCACGACAAGGGGCGCTACGTGCAAGCCTCCTACTATTCGGGACCCACTCCCTTCGGCAAGCCGCACCCTGACTGGAAGAACTGGGTATGGAACCCAATCGGCGCGGGAGACGTATATGGAAACATGGCGAAGGTCATCGAGTCTAGCGTTAAAGAGAACGAACTCTATGTAAAGACGATACCTATGCAGTGGGCGCTAAACAATGTGCCGGGCGACTGCACTTTTGAGACATGGATAACCCTCGAAAAGAGCGTTGTGAAAGTGCGTAACCGTCTAAACAACGCACGAACCGACCACGCCGACTACGGCGCTCGCGACCAAGAGCTTCCCGCCGTCTACACTATCGGTAAGTTGCACCGCCTAATAACCTACGATGGCAAAGAGCCGTTTACAAGCCAACCTGTGCGGGAAATCAAGAACTCCGGTCCTCCTTGGGCGGACTGGAAGGCGACGGAACACTGGGCTGCGCTCGTAGATAGTAAAGATTTTGGAGTGGGGGTGTTGCATGAGGGCGTGTACTCGTTTATTGGCGGGTTCCATGGTTCGCCGGGCAGGGGCGGCTCTAAAGACGACGCGACGGGCTATATCGCGCCTGTTCGCAAAGAGATGCTCGACCACAATATCGTCTACACCTACACCTTCGATTTGATTGTGGGAAACCTAAAAGAGATACGCGACTACGCGCACAGTCACCGCCTGCAGACCGCAAAGCCGGACTATCGCTTCCGCGCTAATCGTCAACACTGGCTAAGGGCGAACTGCTCGGATAGCGGCTTTCCCTTCGCAGGGTACTGGCATATTGTGTTGGATAAGGACGACCCGCAACTGACCGCCCCCGAACAGTGGTGGAACGCAGGAGAGGTTCCCCAACTCAGTATTCGCGCCGCGTTTCATACGCACGAGACTCAGGCGAAGGTATTCTTTAGCGTGTTGGGGAGAGAGGGCTTCGCCGAAGAGCGGACAGTCAACTTTACCGTCATCCCGGACGGACGCTTTCGCACCTACACTGTAGACCTCGCCTCAAGCCCGCACTATAAGGGAATCATTACGGGGATACGCATCGACCCTGAAGACAAGGGAAGTTCGGGCGACTATATTGACCTGCTCTATATCTCATGGAGGTAGGAGCGTAACAAAATGTCGAAATCGCCGTCTTAAATACTATCAAGAAGCGTTTGCACCAATAGAGGGTTACATGACACAAGCCACAACTACCATTCCGATAGTTCTTACCGAAGACCACGATACGAGGGCGGGAAACTACTTCGTTTCCAACTATCCGCCCTACTCCTTCTGGAAGCCCGAATACGCAGAGGAAGCCGTCACCGCCATAGACCGCGCTCCCAACCCCGAAACGCCGCTAGGGGTCTATCTGCATATTCCCTTCTGCCGTCGCAGATGCCACTTCTGCTACTTCCGAGTCTACACCGACAAAAACGCCGCCGACATCATGCGGTACATCGAATCCGCTATCGCAGAGATAAAACTGTATGGGCAAAAGGCGTTTATTGGCGGTAGAAAGCCTAAGTTCGTCTACTTTGGCGGCGGTACGCCCTCCTACCTCAGCACCACCCAACTCAGATACCTGACGGATAACATGAAAGCGGTTCTGCCTTGGGACGAGGCGGAAGAGGTGACGTTTGAGTGCGAACCGGGAACCCTCACCGAAGCGAAGGTCAAGACGATTCGCGACATCGGCGTAACCCGCCTCAGCCTCGGCGTAGAGCATTTCGACGAGCGCACCCTCAAACTTAACGGACGCGCGCACGGCGCAAGCGAGATAGACCGCGCTTATGGCTTCATTCAAGCCAACGACTTCCCGCAGGTCAATATAGACCTCATCGCGGGAATGATGGGCGACACGGACGAAGGCTGGGAGTTCGCCATTAAGAGAACCCTCGAACTCGCCCCGGACAGCGTGACTATCTATCAGATGGAGATTCCGTACAACACCACTATCTACCGCGATATGCAGACGCAAGGGCATGAAGTCGCCCCGGTTGCGGGATGGATACAGAAACGCGAGTGGGTGACTTACGCTTTCGAGCAGTTGGAGGCGAACGGCTACAGCATATCTAGCGCCTACACCGCCGTCAAGAACTCGTCCAAAACCTCTTTCGTCTATCGCGACCAACTCTGGACGGGAGCCGACCTGATAGGTCTGGGAGTCGCCTCCTTTTCGCATATCGGCGGAACGCACTTCCAGAATCAGCACAACCTCGACCCATACCTAGAAAAGCTAGAGAAGGGCGAACTGCCTATCTATCGCGCTCTTACGCCCACATCGGAAGAGACGCTGATTCGCGAACTGATTTTGCAGAGCAAGCTCGGCTATATTCGCAAATCCTACTTCCAAAACAAGTTCGGGGTAGATTTGTTGACCCGATTCGCCTCCGCTTTCGCGACGCTTTTCGAGACGGGGTATCTGCACGACGAGGGGGATGTTCTGCGTTTCACGCGGCAGGGGCTACTACAGGTTGACCGCCTCGTTCACGAGTTTTTCTTGCCGCAACACAGAGATGCCCGCTACGCCTGACGACGAAACGAGAGGACACCCAAGCAAGTTATGAGTGAAGCGTTCCCTCCGCTCTTTCCTCTGGACAGGTTCTACGCCCGCCACGAGATAGCCTTACCCGAAGCCCGACTGCTAACCGCGAACGAGGTTCCGCAACCCTACCGCCAACTTCTTTGCGGCGAACACGACATGACTCCCACCCTCGAAGCGTTCCACAAAGACCGTATTCATCTGCGGGTTTTGGAGCGCTGGCAGGAGGGGGAGGCGCTCTGGCGGCTTGTGGCGCTGGAACTCGTGGACAGCGGTCGCCCTGTAGAGTTCGGCGCAATCGTGATACACCTCTCGCTATTTCCCAAAGAGGCGGCGGAGGTTGTGCTTGAGGGACACTGCCCCTTGGGGAGTATCCTTGCAATACACCACATCTACCACGAGAGCCGTCCTTACGGGTTTGTCTCTGTGCAGTCGGATAGCGTGATAAACAACGCGCTCGGACTACAAGGGACGCAGACTCTGTACGGACGGCGCAACGTTCTCAAAACGCTGGATGGCTCCGCCATCGCCGATATTTTGGAGATACTCCCACAGGAGTAGACTACGCTAAATTCGCTAAAACCAACGCCCCTCAAAGCATCGGGTAGGGCAACATTAGTTGGTGACAATGTTGTTTGCTCCTTGTAATTTGTCGTCCCTGTATTTAGGCTTTCTCCCTCGCCTCTTTTTGGGTACAAAGGGCTCTGGCGCGAAGCGATA
>CAIJLM010000574.1 GCA_903821495.1 uncultured Chthonomonas sp.
ACGCCTTCTGTAGAATACGCTCTTACATCTCAACCCTACGCAAGCAGGGACAATCGGTATTGACTGCACTACAACTTCTACTCAAAGGGAAACCTCTTTTCCCAGCGAGATAGCCTGAGTAGTTACGCGCTTTTCGCGGTTAATTCCCAAAAGAGTGAACTCTTATCCTCTTATACAGGTCAGGAAAGTTAGGGGTAGAGCCGTTCTCTACAAAACCAGACTAGCGTGCATTGCGTCTTCCCTGCGCTCAATAGTGAAGCCCGACTTCTGACATATCCTCTGCATTCCGTTGTTCTCCGGCAGAATATCGGCGGTAATTTCGGCGACGCTCTCATCCCTGCCAATCTGCACCAGACGGCGTAGCATCTCTGTGCCTATTCCGCGCCTCTGCCAACGGTCGTTCACAATCATGGAGAACTCCGCGTTCCGGGTATGCGGTTGCTTGCTCAATCTGCCAATCGCTAGAATCTCCTCCGCCTCGCCATCCGCATTTCGCTTCTCCACTACCAGAGCCAACTCCCTGTCGTAGTCGTTGAAGCAGATACGAGTCAGGCGTTCGTGCGCCACCCTTTGGCTCAGGTTGATAAGGTGGAAGTAGCGGAGGTAGACGCTCTCCGCCGAAAGGGTCTCGTGGAACTTCGCCACCAGAGGCTCGTCTTCAGGGCGAATGGGGCGAAGCGTCACCTCCACGCCCTCCGGCAGAAGATAGGAGGTGATATACTGCGTGGGGTAGGGGCGAATCGCGAGGCGTGGCAGGTCTTCCTCATTCACCTCTTTCGGGTGTAGAACAACCCTTGCATCAAGCGCGAGGATACCCTCTTCGGAGACGAGAAGCGGGTTTATGTCAATCTCTTTTATCGCCCGATTTTCGACGACAAGGTCTCCGAAGCGTACAATTATCTGTTCCAGCGCGTTCAAGTCGACGGGCTTGCGCCCCCGAACTCCCTGTAACGCCCTGTAGATTCGCGTCTGCTCCATCATGCGCCGCGCCAGTGTGGAGTTCAGCGGCGGTAGCGCAAGGGCGCGGTCTCGGAACACCTCCACCAGTTGCCCTCCCATACCGAAGAGCAGAACGGGACCGAACTGAACATCCAACGCGCTCCCCAAAATAATCTCATAAGCGTCTTTCAATCGCGCCATCTTCTGCACTGTCACGCCATGAAAATGCTCTGACCCCGCCTTCTCCGTCACCCCGCTCTGAATGGCGGTGTACGCCCCACCGACCTCCTCCGCAGACTGTAGGTTCAGTAGCACGCCGCCCACATCGGTCTTATGGGTTATCGTTTCAGAGTGGAGTTTCAGAACGACAGGATAGCCCATCGCGTTGGCGCACTCAATCGCCGCCTCCGCAGTCTCCGCAATAACCGTTTGCACGGTGGGGATGCCATACGCTGCGAGTAGGTCTTTCGACTCCTTTTCGGTGAGGAGGGTTCTATCTGCATTACGGGCGTTTTGGGTAATCTCCACCGCTTTGGAGCGGGCTTGAGAACTCTCTGGCGTACCCGATATCGTAGGAGTTTCGTAGATGCCGCGGAGGTTATAGGTGTACTGCCACATATAGCAGAACGCCCGCGCCGCGCCGTCGGGATAGTCAAAGGTAGGGATACCCGCCCTGCTCAGGATACGCTCTCCCGCCACCACATCCACTCCGCCCATCCAACTCGCTAGTATCGGCTTGCCGCTCAGGCGGGCGTGGGTCTTGAGTTGTTCGGCGATACGGGTGGGTTCCGTCATCGCTTGCGGGGTCAGAATAACGAGTAGACCGTCGCTATTCGGGTCTTTAACCACCAGTTCCGCCGCCTGCGAGTAGCGTTCCGCAGTCGCATCGCCCAGAATATCTACTGGATTGTCGTGGCTCCAGTGCGCGGGCAGAACTGCGTTGAGGGCTTCGATAGTCTCCTCTGAGAGGTTCGCGAGCGCCCCTTGATGCCCTATTAGCGCGTCGGTGGCAAGTACGCCGGGTCCTCCCGCGTTGGTAAGGATAGTAAGGCGATTCCCTTTGGGGCGCGGCTGTTTGGAGAGCGTGTCCGCCATATCAAAAATATCGGAGATACGATTTACGCGAAGCGCTCCGCACCGCCGAAAAGCCGCGTCCAGAACCTCATCGCTTCCCGCCAGCGTTCCCGTATGCGAGGCGGCGGCGCGGGCGGCGGCTTCCGAGCGCCCCGCCTTTATCACAATTATCGGCTTGGTCAGGCTGACCTCTCTCGCCGCAGACAGAAACGAACGAGCGTCCCCGATAGACTCCATGTAACAGACGATACTGCGCGTTTTAGGGTCGTTGCCGAGATAGTCTATCAGGTCTCCCCAACTGACATCCGCCATCGCGCCAATGGAGATGAAGGCGGAGAAGCCGACCAGCTCTTGCAGGCTCCAGTCCAGAATCGCGGTCAGTAGCGCCCCGCTCTGACTGATGAAACCGACGTTTCCGGGACGCGCCATCGCTCCCGCAAAGGTTGCATTTAGCCCCGTCAAGGGACTCATCACGCCAAGACAGTTGGGACCAACGACTCGTATAGGGCTGTTCGCCACTATCTCCTGAATCTCGCGCTCTAGGGCTTTGCCCTGCTCTCCCGACTCGGCGAACCCTGCGCTGATAATCACCGCGCCCTTCACTCCGGCGGCGATACACTCGCGTAAGAGAGCGGGAACGGTGGGGGCGGGGGTTGCGATAATGGCGAGGTCTACTCTATCAGGGACTGCTGTGATACTGGGGTAGGCTTTTATTCCGAGGACGCTGGGGCGCTTTGGGTTTACAGGGAAGACCGTTCCCCCGAAGGGGCTACTAAGAAGATTCCAGAGGAGGTTGCGCCCAACGCTACCATGCGTCTCCGTCGCGCCGATAACGGCGACGGTCTTGGGCGCAAAGAAGACATCCAGAGAGGGCTTTTGCTGACGTAGAATGTCATAAGTAGAGTCGAACGACGAGGGGGGCATGGTCACTCCTTAGTTAAAAATAGCGTATCTGTCGGCGCTTTCCACCTTAGTATACCCGCGTCAACAACCCGTCAGACAAAAAAGCGACCCGCCTCCTATGCAGGAAGCAGGTCTGGTAGATTTTTATAGGCGCGAAGCCGTTACTGTTCGTTGTTGACGGGCGCGTTCTTGAGCAGGTCTTCGAGGTTGGGCAGGCTCTCCACAGAGATTGTGTAGGCGCTTCTATTCTCATCCCGAATCTGTTCGTACACCTCTTTGCGGTGAACGGTCACATTACGGGGCGCGCGAATCCCTACGCGCACCTGTTCGCCGCGCACTTCCAAAACGGTTATCTCAATTTCGTTTCCAACCATAATACTCTGGTCGGGTTTACGGGTTAATACTAGCACTACTTTAGCCCTCCATGGCAGTCTGCTTCGCCCTAACGGTTGCATTATCGGTTGCGCCGAACCGAACTAGAGAGAAGGGGCGAAAATCTCTTCCGTGAGAATAGGATTTCCCTCTAGGCGCTGTGCGCCGCTCTTTCGCGCCTTCGGGGCATGGCGACGCACGCGACAGGAGAGACCTGACTAGCGCGGCGGAGTTCGTCCACAACCTTATGACGTGTATGATACCCATCGTCTTGAATAATGACCTGCCTACCTTGATGTGTGAACCCATTGATGATGATGGGACCCAAAAGGTTGGCGGTCATCGCATCGGGGTTTCCCGGCGGAACTGTGACGATAGCGAACATCAGAACGGGAGTGTCCGCCGTTATCTGTAGCGCCCGCGCATCCGAAGTGGAGACGGTGGGGGCGTAGTCAGGGCGAAATTCGCGGGGTTCCAGAATGGGAAAGGCTACCGCCGGACTATCGAGGGCTTGGAGCCAGCGGAAACTGCTGTTGTCGTCGTGTCGCACAACAACGTACCTCTGCCACTGCTCAAAACCGATAATGCCTTCGGGAAGGTAGATAATTATATCCTCTTCCACCTCTAAGTCGCCAAATCGGGTCGTAGGAACCGTGATAGTCGCGGTAACTAACTCCCCGTAAGGGGAGACATCAATCTCTGCGTTGGTAGTACGCTTGTCCAGTGTAAGTGCCATTTTGTTTTTCTCGCTTCCGTGAGGGGAGAGCCGCCCCCAAATATCACTTCAAGTAGTCGAGGAGGCTGAGTTGCCCGATACGGGATGTAGACTGCAATGCGGCTTGATACGCGAGTTGCGCGCTTTGATACTGCACGACTGTGTTCGGTATATCCGTATCTTCTATATCGGAAAGCGACTGCGTAAAATTTAGTTTTATTGCGCCATTTTGTGTTAGAGCGCCAGTGACGCTATTAATTCTTGAGCCGATGTCCGCTCGTAGCGTAGAGAGGTTGTTTATCTGAGTATCGAACTGCTGAATAGAATCGCTAGAGACTGCGGTGGCGTCGCCGCTGTTCAGGCTGTCACGTAGCTGAGTAAGGGCTTTTAGCGCGGGAGCGATAGCGACATCCCCTGTCGTGTTGATAGTCATGCTGTTTTGCGGACTAACGCCTACCTGCAATGCGCCGTCGTTTCCCGCCGCCGTTCCGCCCTGATACGAAAACCCGCCCTGATTCGCTACAAAAGGCGCTTTGTCGTTGCGTTGCCCTGCAAAGATGTACCGATTGCCGTACTGTGTGTTTCCCGCGCTTCCTAGCGTCTGAATCAGGCTATCCACCTGTTGGGCGAGCGAGGAGCGCGCGCCGGGCGTGAGACTCGTGCTACCTCCTTGAACGGCGAGAGTTCTCGCCTGCCGCAAAATATCGCCCACGTTACTGAGCGCGGTATCCGTCGCCCCCAAAAAACTTTTGGCTACGTTCAGTTGGCGGGCGCTCTGGTCGAGGTTATCCAGATGGTTTTGAAGGGTGAGGGCTTGCGCCGTGCCAACGGGGTCGTCCGATGGCGCGGAAATCCGTTTCCCTGTAGAGAGTTGTGTGGAAGCCTGCCCCATGCGCTGATAGGCGGACATGATTCCCATAAGAGAGGCGTTTCGATACTCGTTACTGCTGATACGCATCGTTCAAACCTCCCTACTAGGGCTTCCCTAAGCCGTTGATGAGACGGTCTAGGGTATCGTCAATGGTAGTGATAAAGCGGCTTGCAACCTGATAGGAGCGCTGATACTGGATGAGTTTGGTCAACTCTTCGTCAAGCGAAACGCCAGAGATAGAGGACTGCTGGCTTTGTAGTTGGGCGGCAATGCTGTCTTGGTTCTTTACATCTGTTTTTGCGGAGGCGGAGTCCGCGCCCACGCGAGCGACTTGAGAGACGTAAGCCTGATTCAGCGTGTTCGTTCCAAGAAGACTCTGTTGCGCTATCTGCGCCAAAGCCCGTGCATTATCTCCATTGCCTACCGCCACAGTGGCGGGAGGAGCGGGCGCGGCGGCGGCGGCGATAGCGTCTGTACTGTTCTGAATAGCCTGACTTAGCCCGATACTGCTTGCGTCGGTTCCTGTAAAGAAGGGGTTTCCCGTAGAGCCATCCAGAGGCGCGCCCGCCGAGTGTTGCGTGTTCACCGCCTTAATGACGGCGCTAGCGAGGGCGTTCAGGTCGTCGGAGTAAGACTGTACGAGGGTAGCCGCTTTAATATAGCCGCCGAGTTGTCCCCCCTGAATCTCTATCGGGTCTCCATTCGCCTCCGTGAGTGCAAAAGGCGGCTTGGCGTTCGGCGAAGGCGCGGGAATGGGCGTACTCTGGTCATTGTAGACGAGTTGATGCCCCCCGACATAGATAGAGAGGGAGCCTGTAGGGCGACCTGTCTGCCCATTCACCGAAGGAACCACCTTGATATTCGCCAGTTGGCTCAGGTTCTGCACCATCTGGTCGCGCTTGTCCATTAAGTCGTTGGGGTCTCCCCCCGTCTGAACGCTCTGCTGAATCTGCTGATTTAAACCCGCAATCTGAGTCGCAAGGGAGTTTATCTGCTTAACAGCGTCAGTTACCCCTTGCGAGATATTCGTCAGGGTGTCCTGTTGCGCTTGATAGAGGTTTTTCACTCCGCTGATGAGGCTTTGAGCGCTACTGCGAACGCCTGTGCGTAGCCCCGAATTGGCGGGGTCGCTGGAAAGAGTGGAGAAACTGTTGAAAAAACTGGTGAGTAGCGAACCGACTCCGCCGCCGTTTGGTTCGTTATAGGCGGCTTCCACCTGACTGAGTTGACCGCTCAGAGTCGAATCTGCGCTCTGCTGAGAGAGGGACGAGCGGACGCGCTGGTCGAGAAACTGGTCGCGGATGCGGGTGACGCTAGAGACCGTTACACCCGTTCCTATCTGCCCTTTCGCGCCGTTTGCGAGGGTGATGTCGGAGGAATCGGTGGTCTCAAGGTTGACAACCTGACGCGAGTAGCCCGCAGTGTTTACGTTGGAGGTGTTTTGCCCCGTAGTGTCCAACGCAATCTGATTTGCGGCTAATGCGCGACGACCTAATTCGATTCCCATAAAACTAGACGACATTCACAACTCCTATGACGATTCTGCGCTAAAATATAACAGAACTCAGAAGGAACACTTTCTTAGGCGCGGCTGTCTAACAAAAAGGCGGGCGCGGAGAGCGCCACTAGGTTGGTTCCATAGCGGCTACGCTTAAATACGGTCTGGGTCAGGCTTTCGAGGCTCATCTGAGTAAATTCGAGAGCGTTTTCCAGTAGCCGTATGTTGCGTTGTTTGACCTCGCCAAGCTCTTCCTGCGTTTTGATTAGCTCGTTGCGTATCTGCGTAAAGGCTTTTCGCTCCTCTACGGGCAGGTTTGGCAGGAATTCGGAGAGGCGTGAAACGCCTCGAAGTCCCAACGCCGTTATGAGGAGGCGGGTCGCCTCTTCTCGTTGCGGCTCCAAAGCCTGTTGTTGGGCGATGGTGTCGCGTTGCTGGGCTTCGATTTCGGATAGCCGCCGAATGTCCCCGACAATCAACGCCTCGCTCTGCGCTTTGGTAAGGCGTAGCAAGCGACGCGCTAGAAGCAGGTGTTGTTGTAGAATACGGCGCAGGGTAGCGCAGGATTGTTGAAGGCTGGTCATGGCGCGTTTCGTCGCCGCATCGCACCACATAGATTGTGGCCTCTTTGCCACTCATGAGCTGGCGAACGACCGTATCGATCAGGCCCTCGTCAATGAGGGATTGCAATCTGCGTGGTGCTTTCATGGGTG
>CAIJLM010000575.1 GCA_903821495.1 uncultured Chthonomonas sp.
CATATGGCGGTCGTCCGGGTCGGGGAGCGAGAGGGTGGGGATAAGGGATTCGTAGCCCGTCACAATCCCACTTCTGCGGCGGCGTTCTCCTGAAAGAGTTCCCCGTCTCTAATATACCGCCGCACCATCTGCACGCTTTTGTGCCCCGTCTGCGCCATAATCGCTCGTTCGCTCACTCCCGCTTTCGCCGCCGCCGTCGCCAGCCCTGCGCGTAGACTATGCCCTGCAAACTTGGTCGCGTCCAGTCCGGCTTTCTCCGCGTAGCGTTTGACGACGCTCGCAACTGCATTGCCTGAAAGGCGTTTCGGCGACACGTGTCCGTGCCGATTGACTCCCGCAAAAAGGGGCGTCTCCTTTACATTATACAGGGGGGCTTGTAGCGGGTCGGATTCGGGGGTAGGGGGCTTTGTCGCATTGAGCCAGGCTTGCAGACTCCGAACGGGGCACGTATACCCGTAAGATCCGTAAGGTATGCCAATTTTGCGCCCTTCGCCCTCCTGATCCGTCTTGCTTCGCCGCAAGGTTATGGTCGCACCCTCTACGGTGAAGACGACATCGCTACGGTTCAGTCCTACCAACTCGCTCCGACGAAACCCGCCTGCGAACCCGACTAAGAGGAGCGCCCTGTCTCGCGTTCCCAGCAGGTTGTCAGGCAGTTGCGCCACCATGCGCCGTATTATCGGGGTCACGGCAGGCTCCTTGCACTCTGGAGCGACTCCTTTGGCGCGGCGGATTCCCTGCCATACCGCCCGAACGAGTGCCGTCTTGGTAGGGGACTCAAGACCTTTCGCGGCGTGAACCTGAGAGATGGCGGAGATTCTTCGCTGTAAGGTGCTACATTTGTGGGTGTTGGCAAGATGCGAGAGATAGAGGGCGACGGTCTCCGGGGAGGCAGGGAGAGTGGCGAACCTATGGGTTCCGCACCATGCGTCGAAGTCGTTCCAGTCGGCGTGATAGGCGCGTCGCGTGTTGTCGGCTTTCGCGTGTCGAGCGTAATCCTGCGCTTGCTCCACCAGAGCGGAAATCTCAAGAGAGCGGTTAGATTCTAGCGCTACGATGTTCGTATCCACAGGCATTTCCCCTTACGCTTCTTGAGACATTCAGGAGGCGATTTCGGAACTCATAAGGGATCGCCCGCTAAGGGTTCTCTTTGCGCCATGGTCTCAGATGAAGTCTCTATGTGTTTCCAAGCGGGTAGCAATACGTCTCAACCCCTGAAGCGTATCTGGGTGGAGGACGCAGGCGTCGGGAACAGCGATCGCTTGTAGAGACCCAGTCGCGCCGTTTCCGCCATGAGAGCCCTCATGACCTGTTCGCGCCGAGCAATCTCTCTTACCTTCTGAAGAGCGTTCATTATCGGGATATCTGCCTTAACAACGACCCGAAGTTATCTAAAAAGGGTTAAGGGTGCGAGTTTGGATTTTCGACTATCAGACCTTCCGCTATGGCGGCGGCGTTCAATTCCGTGTCGGCGGAGAGTAGAATAACGGTAGGTAGATTCGTAGCGCGATAACTTACGTTCACCTCTAACGCCGCCGCCAATTGCACGGCGTCGTAGCCACGTAGCCCATACGTTTCCGCCAGAAGCATCGCCTGGTTCACCAGAACTTCGGTTACTTCAATGATTTTGTACTCTATGCTTAAATGGGCGCGGAATGCGGCGCGGGCTACAACGCTGTCAGGAGGAGCAAGCGTCCCCCCGCGTTCACGCCGAGCGAGAGCCGCAATGAGTTCTACTGCCGTGGTACGCACGACAAACACCGTGCAACCCGTAGACGGCTCTAAAGTCGCCTGTAACCAGTTCGTTCCTATCTCGTTAATATAGCGTTTTGAGAGCGCGCTAGTATCTGCAAAGTAGACATTCGCCATTAACGACGTTCCTCAATGATGGTCTCCGACAGAGGCTTTCCCTGTATTGGCACGGGATTGTACTCTATGGAGCGTTCCGTGCAACGCGGTTTTATCTCTTTCATTAGTCCAGACTCTACCAGCGCTTGCATCGCTTTCCACTCCGCAATCGAATAACCTGCGGTTTCGAGCCGCTCCTGCACAGCGCGTTCCACAGAACCTAGTTCCGTCAGTTCCAGAGCGCGAATATCTTCCAGTATACGGTTTAAGACTGCTTGCGCCATACTTTCTCTCCCTTCCGGGTGCGAACGCCTTTTAAGGGGTCGTTTTAAGGATATAGGTATAGTATACCACATTTGTGTTTCTAGGCGTTGATAAGATTAAATTATCACATCCTAGAAGTCACGCTTTCAATCTATAATTCAGAACAATTTTCAGTCGCATTCTACACGCCGCAACTCGGAGAGAGCCGCCTATCTTAAACCCTCCTGTGCATACTGAGGGCGGTTGCGTCCCGCACAGTGCGACGAAACCGCCCGCCCGATAGGATTTTGAGTTTCCGTGGTTTAACGCCTTTCAACCGAGGTTGAAACTAGGAGATAGAGCGAAAACTGTCGCCGAATCTGAAGCAAGAAGAAGGGCGGGGCAAAGGATGAAGGCGTTGAACGATAACGGAGACGTAAACCTATGATTTCCCCTCAAATTTTTGAAGGCGCCGTGGAAGTGATCGCCAGTCAAATACGCTTGAGTAGTATCACGGGTAGATTACGAGCGATTGTTGTCCCTGAAAGTAGCGACATGGAAGCGGAAGAGTTCCAGGAGACCCTTGCCGGTATCCGACAACGATTCCTTCATTTTATAGCCACAAGGATTTCGAGTTCATCCCCAGATATCATAGATGAGTTCCGGTGGAAGAGTTCCC
>CAIJLM010000576.1 GCA_903821495.1 uncultured Chthonomonas sp.
ATACCCCGCATCCTCTGAGAGGCGTAGTGCGGAACGCCGATAACATCGCAAGAGACAATGGCGATACGAGTCCCCCCCGATTCCAGAACGAGGCAACGCGCCGAAACGGGGTCGTGTACCGAGCTACTTTTGCGATTGGAGCCGTATCCCGCAATAAACACAGGGTTTTTGGGCGTGATGTCTATTTTACCAGCGGCGGCTTTCAAGCCCTCGCCTTTTTGCGCGGAGGCGGCTACGCTGTTCACAATGCAGGTTAGCGCGAGAAGCGCGATAAGTTTTATCATGGCGTTTCGGTCTCTTTCTTAGGTTGGTTCGCGGAGGCGCGGAGTTCAAGGGCTTTAGGGTCGTGTCCGGCATAGCGAATGGGCAGGTCGCGCCAGTAGTATTTCGCCTCGTCGCTCTTCCAGTTCGCGTATATCTCCTCCCAAGTCAGCCTGCTGTGATGGGGCATAAGCGACGACTTATCAATGGGGTGAGAGAGAGGCTGATAGCGGAAGTCCACCGAAAGCCGTATCTGTTCGTCGGCGAGGTTGGGCAGGGCTTTATGTACGGTAAGGCTATGAAATACAACAACATCCCCCCGCTCAAAATCGCTTCCTATCCACGTATAAGGAAGGCTCTCCGTGTTAATTCCCAAGCCTCCCGCGCCATACGCCGACTCTACAGGCAGAAGTCCCGTCTTATGCGAACCTTGCAGAACAGCGAGGCTTCCCAACTCTTTCGGGCAGTCTCCCAGCGGTATCCAAGCCGTGTAGGTCTCCATTGCGCCTTGAATGTGGATATAGTCCTGATGAGAGGGGGTGGTGTAGAGCGTGTTATGCGGAAAAATGATGCGAGCGATATTGCGAGAGTGGGCGAGAGTCGGCTCTCCAAAAAGCGTATCTAGCATAGCCACAAGGTTGGGGTCTAGCGCAAGGCGGTTGAACTCTTCGCCCTTTATCAGTTCGCTGTAGACCTGCATATAGTCGGGCGCAGGCTCCACGTAGTTCGCGCCGGGCGCGGCTACTGCGTCTAGCGCGGCGGTTCCCGGCTTTAGCCAGTCCGCCGACTGGAGAAGAGTTGTAATCTCTTGTCGCGTGCGCCCGATGCTCTCCTGCGAAATCAAGTTCTTGAAGAAGAGGTAGCCATCTTGCGCCATGCGCCGTTTGAGTTCCACGCTGTCGCCTAACGCGCTATTTGAGACGATAAAAGGCGGTATATCCTGTTCCAAAGAGGTCATGTTGGTTGCCTTATGTGAGGTGATAGCGTAAGTCTAACCTCTCGTGGCGTATTTGTCAAGTAGAGATAAGAGTTCACTGTTTTCTCTGTATACTCTATAATTAGGAAGGAAGATAGGCGCGGTTGGCGAATACTATCGAATGAGAAGGTCGTATCCTATCCTACTCCGCCTCTCACGCTCACTGGGTCTCTTGCGAGGGTTATCCGTAACTATGAGTTCTTCCATTTCACCCGACAACGATATATCCCGCTCCATTCAGGAAGATATTCTCAACAACTTCCTCGCGCCCGCGCTCCAGAGCGCCAACCTCTCTTTTTGGCGATGGGATTTACAGACGAACATAGTAGCCTCAACCTATACCATTAACCCCTTTCTGAACCCCCAAGAAGATTTCTATACCATTTCGCTCGACTCTTTTATGAGTAAGGTGCATCCCGAAGAGCGAGAGAGCCTTCAACAGAAGATACAGTACGCCATCCAGTCCGGCGAGAAGTGTCACGCCGAGTTCCGATACCTTGATGAAGCGAGACCTACACGCTGGTTCGCCGCCGACTGTCACGTCGTCAACGGGGAGAGTGGCAAGCCGCGCTGGGTGGTAGGAACGCGCAGGGATATTACCGAACACAAAGAGGCGGAGAACACTATTCTCAAGACAGCGGAAGCCATCTCCGCGACTCTCGGAGCCGACTACGCGCACTCGCTCGTCGCCTCTTTAGCCCAACTACTGAACGCCTACAGCGTCTGCATCGCCCTCTTTTCAGCGGACAACCCCAATATCATTACAAGCATTGCACGCTACACTGGCGGGGCGTTACGCCCCTC
This sequence comes from uncultured Chthonomonas sp., assembly GCA_903821495.1. GTDB lineage: Bacteria > Armatimonadota > Chthonomonadetes > Chthonomonadales > Chthonomonadaceae > CAIJLM01. Next base: position 2,042 of record CAIJLM010000576.1, read on the forward strand.
TATCGTGTACTTTATGGAGGGATCGCCATTCGATGCCGTTCTACAAAAGGGTTTCTACGTCCACCCTGAGTGTTTAGCCGAAGCGTACCCCTCGCACGAGGTAGTTACGCAACTCAACGCGGAGAGCTACATCGGCGTGAAGTTGCAAGCCTCAGATGGCTCCACTTTAGGGATACTCCACGCTGCATGGCAATGCCCTATTCCCGACGTAAATCTCGCGACCTCCGTCTTTCAGTTTTTCGCGGTAAGGGCGGGCGCGGAGATGGAGCGCAAGCAGATGGAGGAGCGTCTTCATCAACAGGCGCGCTTGCTAGAGCAGTCCGAGCGAACAGCGCGTATTGGAGGGTGGGAGTTTAACCTCCTTACAGACACTCTCTTCTGGACGGAAGAGACCTATCGCATTCACGAAACTGACGCGAAAGAGTACACCCCAACACCGGAAGCCGCTATCCGCTTCTATACGCCAGAGGGCGTTCCTCTTATTATAGAGGCGGTGCATTCCGCCATAACCCAAGGCAAGCCTTACGACCTTGAGTTGCAGATAGTAACCGCCAAAGGAAGGCGCAAATGGGTGCGAACGCAGGGACGCGCTCAGATGGACGGTGGAATGGTCACAAAAATTTACGGCGCATTTCAGGACATTACAGAGCGTCAGCAGGGGCGGCAAGAGTTGCTCGCTTCTCAGGCGAACCTCAAAGCGGTTCTCGAAAGTCTGAATGACATTGTCTTCTCTGTAGATAGAGACTTGAACCTCATCACCATCAATACCGGAGCCATAGAGTTTATTCGCAACGTATTCGGAACGATGCCGAAGCCGGGCGACTCGCTAAGAGAGTTAGCGCCGCCAGAGTATATCTCGTTATGGCTGGAGGACTATGACCGTGTTTTTCAAGGAGAGACCTTCTCTGTAGTGCGCGCTTCGGATGTGAGCGGACAGGCTAGAATTGCGGAAGTTCACTTTAACCCGATATTCACAGGCGGCGAAGTGACGGGGGCGGTTGTTCGCGCCAACAATATCACGGAGCGGGTTCGGCGGCAGGAGGAGCTAGCGCAATCGCAGAAACTAGAGGCGTTAGGGCAACTGTCGGGGGGTGTCGCGCACGATTTCAATAATTTCCTTCAAGTCATTATGGGCTATACAGAGCTTCTGAGAAGTTACGTAGAGACAACGCCTTCCGCCGCGAAGTACCTTGAGCAGATACTTCGCGCCAGCGGGCAAGCGAATGCGCTCACCACGCAACTACTCGCCTTCGCCCGTCAACAACATATCGCGCCCAAAGTATTTGATTTGAACCAGCACCTCCAACTTAACGCAAATATGCTTCTGCACCTTGTCGGAGAGCATATTGAAGTTATCACGCGGTGGGATGTTCCGGTGACGAAAGTCAAAATGGATCCCTCGCAAGTCAATCAGATGATGATGAACCTCGTCATCAATGCGCGAGACGCTATGCCAAAAGGTGGAAAACTGACGATATCAACCTGCAAAATATCCGCGCCATCGCCCGAAATGGGTACTCCCGCAGGGTTGAAGCAGGGCGACTACTGCCGTCTTCAAATCGCCGATACGGGGGTCGGTATGAGTTCTGAAACGATGAATCGCATTTTTGAGCCGTTATTCACCACAAAGCCAGTGGGGAAAGGCACAGGGTTCGGTCTCGCTATCTGCTACGGAATAGTGAAGCAGGCGGAGGGAGTTATCCATGCGGAGAGCGAGTTAGGACGCGGCTCCACCTTCTCTATCTATCTTCCTTCGTGCGATGAAACGCTGTCCCATTCTGAAACGCCAGAGAGGGAAGCCAATCTTCACCGTAGTAGCGCCACTATTCTTCTGGTGGAAGACGATGTCGCCGTCAGAGATATAACCGCGAATATCCTAGAGGCGCATGGCTATAGACCGCTTGTCGCGCACTCGCCCCGCCATGCCATAGAGATAGCCCGTGATAACGACGCGATAGACCTCTTGCTTACGGATGTTGTTATGCCACAACTGAATGGAAAGCAGGTCAGCGACGCAGTTACGGCTCTCCGTCCGCAGATTAAGGTTCTTTTCATGTCCGGCTACGCGCTCGATGTCTTCGACTCGCAAGAGATACAGCTGGGAGGGCTAAACCTGCTCCAAAAACCCTTCTCGCCCAACCAACTCGCTCAGGCTATCCGCGAGACGCTGGACAGCCCCGCGTAACCAGTATGCTACTCCCTTTCACCCCTTTCGGCATAGAGTTCGCCTACCGTAACGGCGTTTTCCCCATGTACGACGATAGGCGTAGGCGAATGCTCTGGTTTCAGCCCGACCCCCGCGCCGTAATCCCGCTGGATGGCTTTCATATCTCCCGTTCGCTAGCCAAAACGTTGCGGCAAGGCGTGTTCGCCATTCGCTACAACACGGATTTTCTTGGCGTTATGCGGGGGTGCGCGGATAGGGAGGGGGGGACTTGGATTTCAAGGGAGTTTTTCGAGGTGTATGGAGAGTTGCATCGGCAAGGGAAGGCGCACAGTGTAGAGGCGTGGCGCGGTGGCAAACTGGTCGGGGGAACTTACGGGGTGGCGCTTGGCGGCGCGTTTATGGCGGAGAGTATGTTTCACTACGAGACCGACGCATCGAAAGTAGCCCTCTTTGGTCTCTTTCAACGCCTGAATGAGCGGGGGTTTACACTTCTAGATGTTCAGTATCTAACGCCCCATTTACAGAGTCTTGGGGCGTTAGAGATACCGAACGACGAGTATATGAACCGCCTGAGCGGGGCGCTACCTCTCCCCTGCGCGTTCGATTGAGGAGCCGCTTTAGCCTATAGGCGCGGCGTTCGCCTCCATCACGCGCTTCAATGAGCCTTCCAGTAGCGATATGCCCGCATCTCCTGCGGCGCGTCCGCGTAGAGCGCCCTCTTTGTCGAATAGAAAATAGGCGGGCCAGTACTGGCTCTGAAACCGCTCTCCTATCGTATGCTCATTGTCTATCGCGCATGGCTCTTCGATACCTAGCGCCTCAATTTCGCGCTTCACCTTCTCAACGTCGGTATCTTCAGGCTGTCGGGGCATATGCACTCCCACCACTTTTAGCCCCTGAGCCGCGTACTCTTTGCGCCAACGCTGAATCGTGGACATATTGTCGTGACAGATATGACAACTCATCGCCCAGAAGTGTACCAGCGTGGGACTACCGACTAACTCCGCGCTGTGCGCTTCGCCATTGACCCACTCGGTTGCGCCATCCAGTTCCGGCAGGGGGGTTCCCGTTCGTAAAGGCATCTTGTTTCAAAACTCCTTCTAAATCGTGATATTAGGACTAACTGTTCCTAGATACTATACCTCTAAACTCTGAGGGAAGTTCCCGTTATGTCGCCGTCGCAAGAGTTCAGGGTTGCGGGA
>CAIJLM010000577.1 GCA_903821495.1 uncultured Chthonomonas sp.
CGAGGTTGGGTATTTCAATGACTTTTCGAGTCTGCTTAGCGCGACCCTGAATTTCCTTCATGGACGACCCTCCTGTTCCTAGACACACGAAACGCTATTATATCATAAAATGGGGCGCTCTGTCAATGTGGTTAAACGCGCAAAAGCGTAAATTCACTGCCATTTTTTCCTGTTACGCGATATTTAGACAAAGGAGGAGTTTGTTTAGTTGCAGAGGAATTTTGTAGTAGGCGTATTTCGCCAACTTTTTTGCGTACTAAAGGCTTAGGAGGAGTGTTTACTCTATGTCATCACGTCTAGGTTTCAAATTTTTATGCGGACTTGCCCTGTCTTTTGTAGGCGCGGGGGTTCCGCTGGCTAAGGTCGTCGCGATGCCGCTACCGAAAATTGCGCCCAAGCAGGAGAACCGCGTTCCCGCGCCCCCCTTCCCCGAAGGGTTGCAGTGGCTGAATACCGATAAACCCCTTACGCTAGAAGCGTTGAAGGGTAAGGTCGTTCTGCTCGATTTTTGGACGTACTGCTGTATCAACTGCATCCACACCATACCCGATTTGAAAAAGTTGGAGGCGAAGTTTCCGAATGAACTGGTGGTGATTGGGGTGCATTCGGCGAAGTTTGAGAATGAGAAGGAGGCGCAGAACATTCGGCAGGCGATTTTGCGCTATGAGATTGAGCATCCTGTCGCTAACGACAAAGACTTTCAGTTTTGGCGGGGCTATGGGGTTAATTCCTGGCCCACTCTTGTACTGATAGACCCAGCGGGGAGAGCGGTGGGCATGGCTTCGGGAGAGGGGCATTATGATGTTCTTGAGCAGAAGATAGGGGAGTTGGCGAACGAGTTTAAGGGGAAGATGAACCTGCAACCCATGAAATGGGCGTTGGAGAAGTATAAACGCGCCCCTTCTATTCTCGCGTTTCCGGGCAAAATCACAGGCGATGAGAAGGGCGGGCGGCTCTTCTTCTCCGACTCCAATCATAACCGCATCTTCATTACCTCCCTAGACGGAGCGGTGCAGGAGGTGATTGGGAGCGGGAAAACTGGCTTGAAGGATGGCGACTACGAGACGGCGCAGTTCTTCCGTCCGCAGGGGGTCTGCTACGACCCTGCGAAAGATGTTCTCTATGTGACGGATACTAATAACCACGCGCTTCGCAAGGTAAACCTGAAAACGAAGCGTGTGACGACGGTGGTAGGGAACGGGCGCAAGGGGGGCTATCCGCCGCTGGGCGGTATGGGCGCGGCGGGGCTACTTGCAAGCCCTTGGGACGTGACTCTGTTGAAGGATAGCCTGTATGTCGCCAATGCGGGAACTCACCAAATCTGGCAGGTTCAGCCGGAGACTCGCGTAGCGAAGCCCTTTGCAGGCACGGGAGGCGAGAATATTCTGGACGGGGCGCGTGGCGAAGCCCTTCTCGCGCAACCTAGCGGCATTGCGACGAACGGAACGAACCTGTTTTTTGCGGATAGCGAGGTGAGCGCGGTGCGGTCTGTGGATATGAGCAAAGGAGCCGTAAACACCTTGATAGGGCAGGGGTTGTTCGAGTTTGGCGATATTGACGGTATGAACCCGAAAGCCCGGCTACAACACCCTATTGGAGTCGCCTATCGCGATAACTTTGTCTATGTGGCGGACACCTACAACCACAAAATTAAGCGCGTGGACATCAGAACGAAGGCTGTTGAGACCTATATCGGCACGGGAAAGCCGGGCTTTAAGGATGGGAACTTCCTACAAGCCCAGTTTAACGAACCGAACGGAATGGCGTTTGTAGGCGGCAAACTGTACATCACAGATACCAATAACAACAGTATTCGCGTGGTGGATTTGAAGAAGGAGATGGTGACGACGCTCAAACTTTCAGGTTTGGAGAAGGTTCCTGCGCTGTAGTGTAGGCGGGTGTCTTGCGCCAAAGCCTTTTAGTGCGCTGATTGGGTTGCAATCGGAGAGGCGGGTAGCCCTGTGTGCAGATTTCTGAAAGCAGGGCTACGGCGTGGTCTGCTTCGTAGAGTCGGGCGAGGCGCGTATTAGTTGCGCGGTTTGAGACTCTCTAGGGGTTTTGGGGTGTGATAGAACGCCCCAACGCTCTGCCACTTACCTTCACTATCTTGAAGTTCGATATTGAGCGCGACCGCCCCTTTGGGGAAATTGCCATCTGTTTTCATAGGCTGAACACGTGGTAGTCCCGCCTCAGAAAGTCCAAGTTGTTCCGTCGTGGTATTGGAGCCGATAAGCGAGAATAGGGGATAGTAGCGGGTGATTTGCTTGAAGACTTGCCACTCGTAAGCCAATGTGTTCAGTTGAATAGGAGTCAGTTGACGGGCGGCGTATACAAAGTCTGCGGCGTGAAACACTCTGCCGCTTTTCGCTTCTCTGCGCCGCAATTCGCGCACAGTTTCGGGCGGAACTATCATGGCGCGTTCTTCAGGAAGATGCCATTTGAGTAAGAGTTCAGCATCAATATGATATATGTCTACCCACCCTTTGCAATGCGACCTAACCCCCTAGCCCCTTTCCCGAAACGGGAAGGGGGAACGACTGCCGCTAATGCGGCGGCAGAGGCGATGGAATAGTAGGCTTTTGACCTAAGCGGAGCGCCTCTATCCAACGATAACCAC
>CAIJLM010000578.1 GCA_903821495.1 uncultured Chthonomonas sp.
GTCTTACAAGGTGGTCAGGTTTCTGCGATAGGCTTGTTACAATAAGGAGAGGTTGGGTGAGGTTGGTGGTTTGCATTGTGTATCTTTTTCGCGCCTTTTCGCGTTTTTCGCGGTAGAAACGCATTTCGCATCCCCATTTCGCGGTTCATTCCCAAAAGAGTGAACTCTTACGCTTCGCTGATATTTTCGCGGTTTTCTTCCGATTGTTGTATAATAGAGGTATGTAGCCTCTTTCTAGCGCATGGGCGAGATAGGTCAGGATTTTCTATGTTATTCCGAACTTCAAGCGAGAGTGAGGTCGTCGTAAGTAGTAAGGGACAAACAACGATGACAACACAGACGCTAAACTATAACGAAAACGCTACATCGCCCAACGAGGCGATACCTTTTATTGACTTACAGGCACGACGCGAGGAGCGAGCCTACCTTGACCGTTGCGCTACGGGCGACGAAAAGGCGATTCGCTGGGTGATGAGCCGCTATCGAGACCGCGTTGTCCGCCTCGCTAGTCACGTTCTGCACAACCCCAAGGACGCTGAAGACGTGGCGCAAGAGGCGTTCGTCAAAGCATTTCGCCTGATTGGGCAGTTTCGCGGGGAGTCCGGCTTCTACGCATGGCTCTACCGCATTGTAATCAACATCTGCCTCGACAGAATGCGCCGCAAAAGCGCCACCTCCGAGATGTCGCTAGAGGCGACCTTCTTACCCACAATTAGCGCCTCTACCCCCGATTTAGACAAATGCCTCGCTGTCGAACAGATTCTAAATACGCTCTCTCCTCCTATGCGGGCGGCGCTCGTGCTTCGCGAAGTGGAGGGGCTAGACTATCACGAAATATCCGAGGTGTTGCAGATTCCGCTAGGAACGGTTCGTTCGCGACTCAATACAGCCCGCGACCAGTTCCGCAAGCGATGGATAGCCGCACAAAAGGAGGCGGATGATGTTTGACCGTTGCCGCCATTGGCGACATAAACTAACCCTCTACACCGATGGTTTACTACCCGAATCGCAGATTACGGCGCTGGAACTGCATATCGCCCACTGCGCCTCGTGCCACGCCGCTTCTGAGGCGGATACGACACTCCACGAGGTGTTACGTCTGCACGGAGGTTTGCCAAACCCTATCGAAGCGCTAGCGTTTGATGAGCGCGTTATCAAACGCCTCCGCATAGGGCTACCCGCTTCGCGAGAGGCAGTTTGGCTGGCGCGTCTACGCTCAAGCGTTCCGTTTCTTAATCAGATGATGGGCGGCGCTCTCTTTTCAGCGGCTCTCGCAGGACTCTGCCTCTTCGTGAACCTTCACTCAACGGTGAAACGGCAGACCTCCCAAGTCGAGGTCTCTCCCGCGCATCTTGTAGCGTCGCCATCCGTTCCGCTCTCTAGCCTACTTCAAACGCCGACCCCTCGCGCCGCAATGTTATGGTCATCGCCAGAACGAACAGATAAGGCGGCGAACCTTGGAAAGCAGAAGCTCAAGCGTAGTGGTTCGCCACACTCGGCGCACGACGACCCTGCCCGTATTATCTCGTAATTTAGGGGAGATTTATGACGCGCATCGACCCAAAGCCGCTTCCTATTGAAGGGATTATTGAGGTAGCGATAAAGATAGTCGCCTTTTGTTTTATATGGCGATACTTCCCTCGCACCTTGCCAGTGGCGTTGGGAAGCGCAATCGGTATACGACTTGGTCGGTATTTGAACAAACTACGAGGCAGGTAGTTTTTGAACTCAGGTCGCTCCAAACGTTTTCCAAACAACCTCTCTCATGCTAAGAAACGAGGGTAGAATGTCCGAAGCCCCTTCGGAACCGCCTTCGCCCGACTTCGACGACTTTGCGCAGGCGGTACTTGCTAATCTAAAAGAGCCGCCTACGCCCCCGCCTTCACCTACAGGAGTAGGTTGGGTTTTCGGGGGAATAGTTGGCGTACTCCTTGCGCTATGGCTCTTTCCCGCCCCCCGAAACACTCTCGCCTCCCAGTTCCAGTTCGCCCTTATCGCCGACAACCTCCCTTGGCTTCGCGCCCTCGATTCGCGCCGTCAAGAGCGCGAAGTGAGCCGTCTTGACGCTATCTCCGCGCGACTGCCGGATGACTACCTGCTTCAGGTGGGACGCGCTACCATACTAGCGGATGTCAGTCTGCGGCGCTCCCAAAACCCCAACACCGCCTCCAAACCTCTCCCCGCGCAAGAGGATGACCGCACGCTACTGCGTTTAGGCATACTTGCGAAGAAGTTCCCGTTAAACGCGGGGGCTTACGCCCACCTGACTCGCTATATGATGGGAGAGCGCGTAAGAATCAAGCGACAAGAGATAGAGAATCGCCCCGAATCCCGCACGGAACACTGCTCCCCTACCGATTTTCAGATGATGGAGTGGGCGATACGCAACGGGGAGATTTGCGACCCTGACAACGCCTTCTGGTCGGCGATGCTGGCGGTGGCGCAGTTCGCAAGCGGCAAAGACGACGCGGCGCTCGCCGCGTTGGAAAAAGCCTCGCGTAAAACCAAGTGGGATGCCTATCTCTATGAGGAGGTTTTGGGTCAGTGGCGGCTCTATTCGGCGGCGTATGGCGATAACGGCGCGGCGCAAAAAATCGCTCCGCTCTCTCTCCTCGCCTTTCCACACCTTCAAGAGTTACGTCAGATGGCGAATCTTGTCTGTTGGCGCTCCGACATGGAAGCCCAGCATGGAAACGTAGAGAAGGCGCTAAAACTGCGGCGGCAGTTGGCGTGGCTAGGCATTCTCCTGCGCGATATGGCGCAGTGGGCGTATGAGGCGCTCTACGGCACGGATATGCTCTTTATCGCCACGACGGATAGGCTTCCTACCAACAAAACCAACCTGATTCAAGAGATAGAGCAGTGGGAGGCGCAGAGCAAAGGCTATCGCAACCTGCTTCAAAAAGCCCATCGGCAGAGCGACTCAGCCTACTTTTACAACGAAGCCCTCACCTCTTGCCAACTACGACAGAGGGTGGAAGAGGCGCGTACTTACGGTACGGGGCTACAGCCCGGTATTCCATTACGTCCGCTCTTCGGGAGTTGGATGCTGGGTATCTGTCTCATTCAACAGACTCTCGCCCTGCTGACTCTCGCTCTCATCGGTTGGAGGTGGCGAATTTGGCTGTTTTCGGCGCGTCACCCCCTGCCCCATTTCATTCAGACAATGGGCTTCGTCATTCCTGTTCTGTTCATAGCGGGAGCCACTCTATCCCTCTCCTATACCGAGCCTACCGCGCAGTTAGGGCTTTTTGGGGCGCTGGGCGCTCTTTTTCTAGCGATGGTTGTCTTTCAGCGAATCTGGCGTAAAGGCGAAGGGAGAGAGGGCTGGGACTTCGCCGAACAGTGGGTAAGAGCGGAGATTCGCTGGAAGCCGGGCACAACGGTTCGCATGACTCTCCTTCTAATGCTTCCTATAGGAGCTGTCCTCTACCTCTCACAGGAGACGTTGAGCGACCTGCACCCCGTTGCGGTCATACTCTCTAGCGTGATGGAGTACTCGCGAAGCATAACCCCGCTCTTCGCGCTCTACCTTACCCTGCTCTTCTACGGGATACCGCTGCTATTGGCGCTGTTCGCGGGATTGTGGGGGCTATGGCGGAAGCAGTCGCCTATCGCGACCCTGCTCATCGCTCTCCAACGCCTCACGCTTCCTCTCGCAAGCGTTTTGCTTTTCGCCTACCTGCTCTTAATGAACCAGACTCTTAGCCTCGACGCAACGGCGACACGCGCTATCAACGAAGCGGCGGAACACGACCTCCACTGGATTTTGACGCATAGCGGAACAGTCGCCGAACCAGAGGAAGAGTGAGCGAACGCCTATTTTACACCCCTAGAGGCTGTGTGCAGGAATCAAACGCCCCAATAGCGAAACAAGACATAACACGTCTCAGGTTTCTTCAAGATGGGGTTTCACCGCTAGATGTCCCCCTCTTCGTTTTTTGCAACTCCCAATGGAGGAATATAGAATGAATCGTATACACAACACGCACACAGCGCAAACTATGTGGAGAACACTGACTTTCGCTCTGCTACTCCCTCTACTGTTTGTCGCAAACTCGCGTGCAATGGCGCAGTCGGGGCTACTCTGGTCTTGGGGATGGAATGGTTATAGCCAATTAGGAGATGGAACCACCACCGACCAACACTCTCCGGTTCGGGTACTAAACCTCGATAACGTCGTGCAGGTATCCGCGGGACAAGGTCACACCATCGCTCTGAAGTCAGATGGAACCGTTTGGGCGTGGGGAAAGAACGTTGTAGGCGCGTTGGGAGATGGAACCACGACAAACCGTACCCAACCAATACGGGTGAAAGGTCTGAGTAATGTTGTGTATATTGCCGCTGGCGATTATCACTCTCTTGCTGTAAAGCGGGATGGAACCGCATGGGGCTGGGGAGCCAATGGTTACGGTCAATTGGCGGACGGAACCACGATAGATAGACTTCTTCCTGTTCAGGCGGTCGGTATTAGTGGCGTGGTACAACTTGCAACGGGCTATGTTCATACGCTTGCACTGAAATCGGACGGAACCGTTTGGGGATGGGGATGGCGTGGCGAGGGACGGCTTGGCGACGGCATTGAGGAATACACTGTCAAAACTACCCCTGTGCAGGCAAAAGGACTCACCAATGTTATTCAGATTTCTGCGGGACGCAATCACTCTCTTGCACTGACGGCGGATGGACAGGCATGGGCATGGGGCTGGAATCAGCGTGGTCAACTAGGAGATGGAACCGGGACGAACAGAAGTCTCCCCACTTCCGTGAGCGGCATTGATAACGTTGTTCAGCTTGCTGGAAGCTATCAGCACTCTCTTGCGTTGAAATCAGATGGAACCGTGTGGGCATGGGGGTGGCAGGCAGATGGACGGCTTGGCAATGGCGTTGATTCGCAACTAGCTAAGTCTACTCCTATACAGACGCTAAAACTGACCGCCGTTACGCAGATTTCTGCGGGCTATGAACACTCTCTCGCTGTATTAGCGGATGGAACCGTCTGGGCGTGGGGCAGAAACGACAATGGCAATCTTGGTATCGGAAATACCTCCAGTAAAAAGTCTCCGTTGCAAGTACGCACTGTAACGGGGCAGAACCTCACTGTGGGAGGATACTACTATAGCTTCTCTCTACAAACGCCCGTTCAAGCGACAAGCCTAACCGTATTGAACCCGACTTTAGGCTACGGCGCAGTCGTTACACTCACCGCGCAACTCAAGAGCAGTCCGCTCGGCGGAGCGCTTATCAGTAAGCCGGTGACGCTATCTCTGGATGGCGTAGCCCTTGTAACTGCAAACACCGCCGCGTCGGGCAAAATTAGCGTCGTCGCGCCCAATCCGCTCTCCATGAGCCTAGGAACTCACTCAATAACCGCCTCCTTCGCTGGAGACGCTCTCCACACCGCTTCCAACGGCGCAGGAACTCTCACGATTGTAAAAGCGGACACCCTGATGACCGTTGGGACGTTCTCCGGAAGACCCGGTAATACTAAGAGCCTGACCGCTATCCTGAAACGCAAAACGGACAAAGCCCGCCTCTCCGCCCAAACACTAACCTTCAAGATAGACGGAAACACTCTTGGGATGGCGAATACGGACGGAACCGGAACAGCCTCTCTGCCGTACACGTTCGACACAACCTATACCGCAGGTAGTCACGTTCTCACAGTGGAGTACGCAGGCGATGACCTCCACAACGCTGGCGTGGGAACAGGCGCGCTCGTGGTGTCTAAACTATCCACGCTCGTAACAGTCGCGAACGTGACGAACGCTATTGGGAAGACAGTGAACGTCTCCGCTGTTTTGAAGAGCGGCAAAAACTCTCTTGTTGGGAGAACCCTGACTTTTAAGGTGGATGGTAGTAGCGTAGGAGCAGGTGAAACGGACGCAAACGGAAGAGCGGTTCTGGCTTACAAACTGGACGACGCTCTCGGCGCAGGAGCGCATACTTTAACGGCTGAGTTCGCAGGAGAAGGCTTCTACAGCGATACCGTTGGCTCTGCCGCGCTTACCGTCAATCAGGCTTCCACCAAGCTAGCGATTGTCTCAGTGAAAGGCAAGGTTGGCGCGAATGTCTCGCTTGTCGCCACCCTCACGCGCATAACCGACAAAGGGCTACTTGATGGCAAAACGATTCGCTTCCAGATTGACGGCGCGGACGCTGGGACGGCGACGACCTCTGCCGGCGTTGCAACTCTGACATACACCCTTCCAAATACGCTGACAGTAGGCATCCATACCCTCACTGCGGTGTTCGATGGAGACCTTAACTACTTGACTTCCACTAGCGCCACGAGTAAACTTACGGTACAACCTTAAACCTAACAAATAGTCGTAGCCGAAACGCCTTCCTCCTATCTAACATTGAGGAGGGGGCGTTTTGGTTGCGCTAAGGAGGACTTCATGCGACCTAGCAGTATCGGGCGAAGAGGCTTGATTGCGCTTCTACTCTCCCTCATCACTACCCCGCTCTTAGGGCAAGCCGTATCTTCTAAGCAGACCGTTGGCGTTCCTATGCACGACGGCAAAAAGTTGGCGACAGACATCTATCTTCCCGTTGGGCAAGGAAAATTCCCCGTTATTCTCGTCCGCACTCCCTACAACAAAATCGGAGTGGAGGGCTTCGGCTTGGATGGAGTGAAGCGCGGCTACGCGGTAGTCGTACAGGACACGCGGGGGCGGTGGGCTTCGGAGGGCGAGAACCTACCCTTTATAGGGGATGGCTGGTGGGAGGGACATCAAGACGGGGCGGACACCCTAGAGTGGCTGGTTAGACAGACTTGGTGCAACGGCAAAATCGGGACATGGGGCGGCTCCGCCCTCGGCATAACGCAACTCGGAATGGCGGGAACAGGCACGAAGCTTGTAGCCGCACAGCAGATAGTGGTAGGCTCTCCTAACTTCTACCCCTACCTCACCTTCCCCGGCGGCGTGTTCAAAAAGGCGATGATTGAGGACTGGCTCGCCGCAACGAAGCACGAGGCGAACGCCACGCAACTGTGGATAGCGCACCCGACTTTCGATGCCTTCTGGAAGCAGTTCGACCTGAATTCGCGCTGGGGCAAGGTGAATACCCCCGCCGTTCACTTGGGAGGCTGGTACGACATCTTCGGGCAGGGAACGATAGACTCCTTCGTAGGCTACCAGACGAAAGGCGGAGCGGGAGCGCGGGGCAAGCAGTTTCTCGTGATGGGTCCCTGGACACACGGAGTTCTACAGAACAAGGCGGGAGAACTGACCTTCCCGAACGGAAATCGTCCTCCCCATCAGGTCTCAGATACTTGGGTGTGGTTCGACTACCGCCTCAAAGGGATACAGAACGCTTTTGCGGATATGCCCGCCGTCACCTACTACGTGATGGGCGACACGAGCGACGCGAAAGCCCCCGGCAACGTCTGGCGCACGGCGGATGCGTGGCCCCCTATGCCAACGAAAGCCACTCCCCTCTACTTCGCGCAGGAGAAAAAACTTATGCTTTCCAGACCGAAACAGGCGGCTAACTTTACCTACGCCTACGACCCCGCCAACCCTACTCCCACCGCAGGAGGTCCCCAACTAACGCTTCCGCCGGGAGCCGTAGAGCAGGGCAAGGTGGAGAGCCGTTCCGATGTTTTGGTTTTCACTAGCGAAACCCTCGCGGAGCCGCTAGAGGTTACGGGGCGCGTGACGGCGAAACTCTGGGTATCTAGCGCCGCGCCCGACACCGATTTCACGGTCAAACTCTGCGACGTGTACCCTGACGGGAGGTCTTACAACCTGTGTGAAGGGATACTTCGCGCCCGCTTTCGCAAGGGTTTTGACCGTGAGGTTTTCCTCAAGGCGGGCGAAATCGTCCCCATAGAGATAGACCTTTGGTCTACCAGCGTCATTTTCAATAAGGGGCATCGCTTACGAGTGCAGGTCGCCTCTAGCAGTTTCCCCGGCTACGACCCCAACCCGAATACGGGCGCAGGTTTCCGCGCCAACGCGGAGAAAAGGGCGACCCAAAACACCCTCTACACGGGTTCAAAGCACCCTTCCCATCTTCTACTACCCGTCCCATTTCAGGAAAAGGAGACAAATTAACGATGAATAACTTGCAACGTCTACAAGCAAACCTACGCGAGAACTCCATCCCAGCGCTCATGGTGAGCAATATGGGCAATGTCCAGTGGCTAACGGGGTTCACGGGTTCATTCGGCGCGGCGCTCATCACTCCCGACAGCGGGCGAATGCTCACGGATAGCCGTTACACCGTTCAAGCGGGGGAACAGGTGCAAGACCTTCCCTCGTTCTCCTTCGCTAGCCCTACAAGTTTTGTAGAGTTTCTACATAGGCACGTCAGCGAGTTAGACATCTCAACGCTCCATATTGACGAAAGTCAGGTGACGGTAGGCTCTTACCACAGTTGGACGAAGGTTTTGAAGGGCGTTACACTGGTTCCCGACGAAGACCCCATCCACAAACTCCGCATGGTAAAAACGGCGCGGGAGGTCGCGCTCGTGCAAGAGGCGTGCCAACTTGCGGACGCTTGCCTTGAGTTCCTGCTTCCAAAGATTAAGGTCGGCGTGACGGAGAACGAACTGCTGTTGGAGATAGAACTCTTTTTCCGCAGAAATGGCTCGGTCATCTCTTTCCCGCCCATAGTGGCGAGCGGGGAGAGAAGCGCCCGCCCGCACGGGGTTCCGAGCGACAAGCCGCTTGAGACAGGCGATTTCGTTACGTTCGACTTGGGGTGCAAAATTCAGGGCTACTGTAGCGACATCACGCGGACTTTCGTTATCGGTAAAGCGACGGAGCGGCATAAAGAGGTCTACGCGCAGGTTTTGAAGGCGGAGACCTCCTGTATAGAGGCGTTGAAGGCGGGAGTCAACGGGCGGGATGTCGATGCGTTGGCGCGGCGGATTCTGGATGAGAAGGGACTTGCGAAGTATTTTGGGCATGGCTTGGGGCATGGACTGGGAACCCTCGTCCACGACTCCGGGCGGCTCTCCTCCACCGTAGACCAACCTATTGAACTAGGGCAGATTTGGACGGTGGAGCCGGGAGTCTACATCGAAGGCTTCGGCGGAGTGCGTATTGAGGACGATGTGGTGATTACTGAGACGGGTAACGAGATACTTACGCATTTCCCAAAAGAGTTGTTGGAACTGTAACCTCGCCCCAAAACGGAAACGCAGAAATCTCCGTATTGTGAGGAGAGCCGTTCAGCAGGGTATACTGTTTCGCGGTGAATACGAATTTGAGGAGCGATAATTGGAATCTCAGATAGAGGGTGTTGTTGTGCGTTCGTTAGGGCGCTACACAGATGCGCGGGGCTGGCTCACGGAACTTTTTCGGCAGGACGAACTGCCGGAAGGCTACTTTCCTGCGATGGGCTACCTCTCCATGACTCATCCCGGAGTGGCGCGAGGACCCCACGAGCATCGCGAGCAGACGGACGGCTTCGGCTTCTTGTCGGGAACTTACGAGGTGACGCTGTGGGAGAACAGACCGGGTAGGGAGCGCGTGAAAGAGGTGTTCCTGCTAGGCGAGGACAACCCCGCCTTCGTTATCGTGCCGCCGGGAGTCGTTCACGCCTATCGCAACGTCGGGCAGTTCGACGCGGTGGTCATGAACTTCCCCAACCAACTCTACGCGGGACGAGGACGCAAAGAACCCGTTGACGAGATTCGTCACGAGGAGATAGACTCGGAGTTCCAGCTATGAGCAAAACCGTGCTTGTGACGGGCGGCGCGGGCTTTATCGGGAGTAACTACTGCCGCTACATTCTTCAGAATCGCCCTGATGACCGCGTCGTAATTCTGGACGCGCTGACCTACGCGGGCAATCTCTCCACCATCGCGGATATGCAAAGCAATCCCGCCACCGCCGGGCGCATCAAGTTCTATCCGGGCAAAATTCAGGATGAGGTGGTCGTAAACGGCGTTATCGAGGCGGAAAAGGTCGATTACATCGTCAATTTCGCCGCCGAATCGCACAACGATAAGAGCATCCTCGAACCGGGCAGTTTTATTCAGACGGACGTGTACGGAGTGTTCGTTCTGCTGGACGCGACGAAGCGTCATAACCTTGAACGAATGCTTCACGTTAGCACCGACGAGGTGTACGGCACGATTGACAACGGGCAGTTCACCGAGAATAGCCCCATCGAGCCGAACACACCCTACTCCGCGAGCAAGGCAGGCGGCGAAATGCAGGTTCGCGCCCACGTTATCACCTACGGAACCCCCGCCCTGACGACTCGTTGCGGCAACAACTACGGGGCGTACCAGTATCCCGAAAAACTGATTCCGTTCTTCGTGACTCGCCTGATGGACGACAAAAAAGTGCCCCTCTACGGCGCAGGGAATCAGGTGCGTGACTGGGTGTATGTCTTCGACCACTGCGCGGGGATTGACCGCGTTCTGCACGACGGGAAAATAGGGGAGGCGTATAACATCGGCTCGGAGGGCGAACGCACGAACCTCGAAATCACGCACGCGCTTCTGCGCCTACTGGGAAAGCCGGAATCGCTGGTCAAGCATATCCCCGACCCTCGCGGCGGGGCGCACGACAAACGCTATAGCGTAAACGCCGACAAACTTCGCGCTCTGGGCTGGAAGCCCGCCCACAACTTCGAGGAGACACTGGAACAGACGGTGCGCTGGTACGTGGATAATCAGTCCTGGTGGCGCGAAATCACCGCGAAACCGGACTATCAGGCGTTTATTGCGCGATTCTACGGCAAGTATCTGGGGGAGGACTTATGATGTCGCTGAAAGGCTTCGGCGTTACGCACAACCTATCGGCAAGTCAGAAGTCTCCCCTTTGTGAAGGGGGCGATAGAGAGGGGGTGGCAGGGTCGGTGCGGAAGGCTTCCACGTTGCACCCAGCCACCCCACCCCAACCCTTACCCCTTCACAAGGGGAAGGGCGAATACACAGTCATCAAAGCGGTTGCGGTCTCTCAAAGGTTGTCAGAGGATGGAAGCACCTCACCCCGCCTCTCCTTCGTAAGGAGAGGAGTCTTCCTGCCGCTGTCATCGGGAGCGTGTCCGGTCATTGGAAACGCGGGAGGGGTTCAATGATAACGGAGGTAGGTATCCAGAACTACAAATCTATCAGCGACCTCAAACTTGAGCTGGGGCGCGTGACCGTGCTTATCGGCGAAAACGGTTCGGGGAAGAGCAATATCCTCGAAGCGATAGCTCTAGGTTCCGCCGCGGCAAGTAATAAACTGGATAACGAGTTTCTTTTTAATAGAGGGATCCGTGTTACTCCTAACCCTAAGTTTATGCGTGCCGCGTTTGATAAGGAGAGTGTGGATAAGGATATTTCGCTGTTTTTTCGATTTAATACAGGTTCTTCCTTGACATTCAAAATATCAAACGACAATCATGAATACTCAAAATGGAGAAATCTGAAGAGAGTTCCCAACTCATTGAGTCGTAAAATAAATAGACAGGCGGCTGAACAGGCACGGGAGTTACGTCAATCAACTCCTAACGGCGATGTGTCAGAGCAATATACCAAAATGGTGGAGGAACTTTGGGATATTATGAGTGGACCACCAGAAGACTTATATGAATTGGGGCAGAATTTCCTAATCTACTCCCCTGAAAACACGTGTCTAAGAAGCCCTCGCGCAGAAGGTCAAATTGAACCTTTAGGGATACATGGTGAAGGGTTTTTCCGCTTTTTACATTACCTCTCAACCTTCGAGGACGGAGAGCGGCTGAAAGATGTTAAGCAACGAATGCAGTTTTTGGAGTGGTTTAGAGACTTCAAAACGTCAAAAGGTTTTGCGGATAATGTGAGCCTTGAAATTCAGGATAACTTCGTTTCGGAAGAGGTCGGCGCGTTCGACCAACTCAGCGCAAATGAAGGATTCCTATTTTTACTTTTCTACTTTTGCCTACTGGTAGGCGCGGAGACTCCCCGCTTCTTCGCGATAGACAACGTGGATACTTCCCTAAACCCGAAACTGTGTACGCGCCTCGTGAAAGAGATGGCGGTTCTCGCCAAGAAGTACGACAAGCAACTCATTTTGACGACGCACAACCCTGCGATACTGGACGGTCTCAACCTTGACGATGATGAGCAGAGGCTGTACGTCGTTGGGCGCGATATAGACGGTCATACCGAGGTGCAACGTGTTCTCAAGCCGAAGCCTGAGAACGGGCAAAAGCCTGTACGTCTCTCGGAGGCGTTTTTGCGAGGATATATTGGCGGTTTACCGGAGAATTTCTAGCAATGACATCATTCGGTCTTGTGTATGAAGGTCTCACCGACAAAGTGGTTATCAAGAACATACTTTCAGGCTATTTTAACGCCCAAAAGTTCCGATTGAGACCTTTGCAACCTGAACTGGACGAAACTGATAGCAGTAGGGTCGTAGGCGATACTGGCTGGCATCCCATAATCGAATATGTGGGTTCAAACGCTTTCTACGAATCGTTTCAATTTCTGGACTTTGTCATCGTTCAGATTGATACTGACGTGTGCGAACAAAAACACTACGATGTGCCGCGCTACGAAGATGGGGTAGAGTTGGAACCACTACAACTTTTGGAACGAGTGCGTGATAGATTTCGCGTATGGATGGGCAAAGACTTTTATGATGCGTACAGAGACAAAATAATTTTTGCGATAGCCGTAGATAGTATTGAGTGCTGGTTACTCCCTCTCTACTATCCGAATGACAGAGCCAAGCGAGCGAAGTGGAAAAACTGCCTTGACACGCTGAACCCCGCGTTAAATTCAGAGTACGGTTTCACCATCTCCGCAAAGGAGGAATCCTACTACCAAAAGGCTTCTAAGCCCTACGCCAAGCGCAAAACGCTACTACAAGCCGCGCCGCATAACCCAAGCCTGAAAGCGTTCATTGAGGAGTTGGATTCGCGGAACCTAATAGCGGAGAGCGAAGCGTGAACCCGAACCCCCTCCTAACATGGGAAGAGCTGACCGAACGCCTAGACGAACACCGCAAGCGCGGCGAGAAAATCGTCACGACGAACGGCGTTTTCGATGTGCTACACGTCGGGCACGTCCGCTACCTGCAACAAGCCCGCGCACTCGGCGATGTGTTGGTCGTGGGACTAAACACCGACGCTTGCACCCGCCGCCTCAAGGGAGAGTCGCGCCCCTTCGTGCCGGAGGCGGAACGCGCCGAGCTACTCATCGCGCTACGTTGCGTGGACTACGTGACGCTTTTCGACGACGCGACTCCCGTTCGCCTACTGGAGGCGCTTCGCCCTGACATTCATACCAAAGGCGGCGACTACGATGTGGAGGCGCTCCCAGAGACCCCGATAGTGCGAGGGCATGGCGGCGAGGTCGTGATACTGCCGTTCACAGATGGACACTCCACCACCGACCTCGCCGAACGCATATTGAACAGCCAAAAGAATTAACAAGACCAACGCTACTACTTCGCGCCAGTAAGTTCCCTCCCCTTTGCACGCTCTCTCCGTTTCGGGGAGA
>CAIJLM010000579.1 GCA_903821495.1 uncultured Chthonomonas sp.
CGCCACTCTTTTGGCGCAGGGGCGTTCTATTTTCTGAGAACCTCTCACACAAGAGAGGGCTACGCTTGCCCTCTTCGCCCCGCAAACTGAAACGCAATCCACCCCGCGATAGTTCCAATCGCAAGCCCGACAACGCCGCGCCAAAACGAGATAATGAGGGGGGTATGGATATGGCAGAAGGTGTTGAGGAGCGAAACCTGCCCGATACAGCCGAACACAAAGAGCGGCAGACCGAGCGAACGCTTGCCGCGCCACCAGAGCGCAAGTCCTACAAGAAAGAAGGGATGCCCGAATAGGAACTCCTTTGTGCGGGGGCGCACAACGAGAACCTTCTCTAAAACGGCGCGAAGTTTCATTTCGATACCGGACGCGCCTGCGCCTGAATCGTTGCCCGTTCGAGCGACCACAAAGGCGAGGAAGCCTATCACTATAAGCGAAATGAGCAGAACGCCGAAGCGGGCGGGTTCGTTGGCTACCTGCTGGATACGGGCGCGTATACGGCGCTTGAAAGCCCGATAGTCCTCATTTTCACGCGCCGCGCCGCCCAGAAAGGCGAGTGTCGCAACGATGAGCAGAGGGATGAGGTGCTGCGCCTTTATGCCCATATACTGCTTGACGTGCATCATAAAAGGGCGCGTTGCGAGAACGCTCGCCACCATCACAATGCCCAAAGAGGTTATCATACTAGCGTGAAGCAGAGCGCGGAACGCCTTGCGGAAGGCTTGCGCGGGGGAGTCTGGGGCGTTCGCTTCGCCTAGCAAATCGGGGAAGACGCGCAGACACGCGATAGTCGGAAACGCAATACCCGCCAACAGAGCGACATACTCTCTGCCCTGCTCGTTCCAGTAGCAGAGTCCTCCGCAGAGTAGCGAGAGGAGGAGGCTTCCTCGTATCTCAAAGGTTTTGGAGAGAGGCGCGATACAGTGGAGCATCCACATCAATCCGCCTGCAACCCCCAAGCCGATGAGGGCGAAGAGCGGGCGCGGGATAGCGGGGTCGGCGAAGCGATTCGCGGCTCCTGTGTCCAGCCCCCCGCCCGTCCACTTTGTCCCGGACTTCAAGCCTCTCACAATTTTATCGAGGTAGCCTAGGTTATCGCCAATGGGGTCAGCCCCCGCCTGAGTGAGTAGACGGACATAGAGAAAACGGATGTTGCGCTCCTGCCCCGCCCGCACGTAGCGCTCAATTATCTCCTTGTCCGTCATCGCCGCCATCTCTGCGACCTGTATGCTGTGAACGCGGATAAAGTCGCCGCGCAGGTGCGAGGCGATTTGAGCGTCGCCCTTCTGCTTTCCAAACTCCACCGCCCCAAAGATGATACCAGACGAGGGAAGCTCGCCCTCCTTTACAAGGGTTTTCGGGTCTCGTAAGAGTTGCGCTACCTCCGGCTCTAGTCCGCGATAACCCAGAACCTCCTCGCCTGTAAAGATAACCATCTGCGCCCCCTGCGCTTTCAGGTCGGCGAGGTGAGTCTGCGCGGTTGCGGGCGTTACGCCGGGAAAGTTGGCGGTTCGCGCTACTATCTGCAATTTCAACTCTTTTGCGGCTTTGATAGCGTCAGGAGGTAAGCCTACCCCTGCGGTTCGCAGGTAGGCGTAGGGGACGGAGGATACCGTTGCCAAGGATTCTGAGCCGTCGTGCAGAGAGAAGGCGGTTCCGCCGGAAGGGGGCATGGTCTCTTGAATAGAGGGTCTTATGGAGAGGTTTCGCGCCGTAATCAGGTGAACGATTCTATCTAGTAGCGCCCGCGACCTAACCTCAAACTCGGTGCCTTGTCCCGATTTTATAGGTGTAATCTCACCCGATTGTTCCAGACTCGCGAAGGTGTCTTCCTGCACAATCAGGGCGCTCGCGCCATGGTTTTGGAACTCTCTCAGCGTGTCTATGGGGGATTTGCCGCTCATGGAGGCGAGTTGCGCCACCTCCTGCCACTCTATGCCGAGTTCGACTCGGCGGTTTCGCGCCTCAACGCGATAACGGAGGAGGTTGCCCATTAGCCCCGCCAACGCG
>CAIJLM010000580.1 GCA_903821495.1 uncultured Chthonomonas sp.
ACTTCTCTCCAATACAGTACGCGCCGGCATTATCGGGCTACTCAAAACGCTCTCGCAGGAGTTCGCAGGGTACGGAATCACGGTCAACAACATCGCGCCCGGTAGTTTCGCTACAGACCGTATCGCGCACCTGCTGAACATCCGCGCCAAAGACGCAGGCATCTCCGTAGAGGAGGCGCGTAGCCAGATGGAGTCGCGAATCCCGTTGAAAAGGCTCGGCGCCCCCGAAGAGTTGGGGAGCATGGTGGCGTATCTCTCCTCCGACAAGGCGAGTTATATCACGGGGCAGACGATACTGGTGGATGGCGGGCAGACGATAGGCTTGTGAACGCCTGAAAGAACACGCAATGGGTAACGCTCCGACCAACGAGCGTATGAGCCTCTACCAACAGGTATTGGGTGAACGATACACCGATTTGCCTCTCACATTGCGGCGCTTTCATGCTCAATTTGGGGGCGGAATCGCGGTTGGAACGCTCAACATCACGCGAGGTAAGGGAGTTGTACGAAATCTCCTCGCGGCGATAATGCGCCTTCCGTCGCCCGGTGAGCAGGTTCCTATTCACCTCACAGTGGAGGTTTTCGGCGCGAAAGAGCGGTGGACGCGGCGCTTCGGTAGCCTTACGCTTGTAACGGAGCAGTGGGCGCGACACGGGCTTTTACTAGAGCGCGCGGGACCTCTCCGGTTTGGGTTTCGCGTAACCTGTGACGAAACAGGACTACGCTTTGCGCCCCAACGTTGCTGGCTACTGGGAGTTCCGCTTCCTAACGCTATCGCGCCGAAAGTCAATGCAGTGGCGCTAGGGACGCTCCAAGGTTGGA
The DNA here is from genome assembly GCA_903821495.1 of uncultured Chthonomonas sp. Lineage (GTDB taxonomy): Bacteria > Armatimonadota > Chthonomonadetes > Chthonomonadales > Chthonomonadaceae > CAIJLM01. The sequence continues at coordinate 823 of CAIJLM010000580.1, forward strand.
GGGTGTGCGTAAGCATTGAGTCGCCTTTGGGGGGGATATTGGCGCAGTACGAGGGCGAGATAGTTCCTGAATTGTAGCATCGCTCTATGAAGATTACGCACTCAAGTACGACAAGGAAAATCCATTGCAAACCCAAACGCCTCCTGATACGCCACGCTGGATAACCCTGACCCTCGGACTTGCGGCGCTGTACAATATCGTGTGGGGGGCGTGGGTTGTACTATTTCCGCTGTCGCTGTTTCGGTTATTGGATATGCCTCCGCCAAACTATCTCTCTTTGTGGCAGTGCGTGGGCATGATTGTAGGCGTTTATGGCGTGGGTTACGCCTGCGCCGCACGGAATCCAGTGCAGCACTGGGCGATAGTACTGGTTGGCTTCTTGGGTAAGATATTGGGGCCTATCGGATTTATGACGGCGGTCATTAAGGGGGAGTTGCCCTTACGTTTCGGCTATATGCTCCTCATCAACGATATTATCTGGTGGATTCCGTTCACTTTGATTCTTCGTTACGTCTACTTCATGCCACGCGCACCATCAAAAGAGTAGAGCCGGCTCGAAATCAGTCCTCAAACGGCGGACGCGCATAGCCTGCGCCGAACGGCTCATCCGGGCGTTTCCACTCTCCAACCAACGCCCGGCGTAGGGGCGTGGTTCGCTCCAAAAACTCTGGCGAGTTTTTTAATCGGTCGGAGGGAACGAGCCAAGGCGGCGCGTAGACAATGTGCTGTATATAGCGGTGGAAGTCCATTTCGTTCTTCGTTCCGCTATGAAAAACCCCTTGGTGAAACAGGAGCGCCGCGCCCGGCTTCCCGCAGATAATCTCCTTAATGGGCAAGTCCTTAAAGTCGGCGCGATTCGGTAGCATGGAGGGCGTGTTATGACTTCCCGGTATCATCGTCATATTCCCCATATTGGGGTTTGTCTGGTCGGTGAGGAAGAAGCCGCAACGTAGTTGGACGAGCGGAGTGCGCTCCGCCAACCGCCGAAACTCATAAATCCCAGAGCCATCTTGATGAAAGCCGCCGCCATCAAAACCGGGCGGAACTACCGTACTCCAACTACTCTGAATAATGAAGTAGTCGCCCATAAGTTCTCGAACCTTTTTGAATATGGAAGGGTGATCCATCAGGTTCTCTACGGCGGGTTCCGTTTCGTATACCGCCCCAAGTTGCCGCCACTGGTCTTGCGGGTAGGGCGCGTGCGCCCGTTTCGCGGCGGCGAGACACCCCTCCACTTCATCGCGGTTGAGCGCGTCGGGTATGATGAGGTAGCCCGTCACATCGAAAAGATACCGCTCCATCGCGGTCATTGCGCCAGGTTTGCCGATAGGCGTGCCCATATCGTTATCTCCTAGGGTATAAGAACGCTCTTCGCGATTTCCAGAGAGTCCATCGTTTTGAAAGCGTGTTCCCAGTCGTCGAGGCTAAACGTGCGGCGCAGGGGCGAGAGGTCGAGTTGCCCGTTCGCCATAAGACCAATCACGCGCTCCCACGTCTTATAGGTGTGCGAGAACGAGCCTTGAAGCGTTACCGCCTTCTGCACTAAGTGGTCGAGGTTGAAGTTCAGCGGCTCCTTCCCCCACCCTACTTTAGTTATCTGCCCCGCTGGGCGAACCATCTCAAGAGCGGGCTTTAGCGCGGCGGATATGCCCACGCAGTCGAAGACGTGGTGCGCCCCAAAGCCATCGCCCTGCGCGAGAACCGCCTCGACAACGTTCTCTTTGTCCGCCAGCAGGATAACGTCTGCGCCCAACCGTTTACCTACCTCAAGGCGCGTCGTGTCTTTCGAGGTTCCCACAAGAATCAATTTTCCAGGTCCGCACAGTTTACACATCTGTAGAACCATCAAGCCAATCGTACCGGGTCCCATCACTACCACGGTATCGCCCGGCGTAATGCGCGATAACTCCATCACAGCGTTACAAGCCACGCAACCCGGCTCCGTCATCGCCGCGTCTTCAAAGGGAACATGGTCGGGAACGTGGTGGAGGCAACGGGCGGGGACGCGCACATAGTCCGCCATCGCCCCATCCCTCCCCGCGCCAAACCCCTGACGGGTAGGGCAGAGGTTGTAGTTTCCGCTACGGCAGTAGACGCACTGCCCGCAGATATACGAAGCGGTCTCGCTGACCACTCTGTCGCCCTCTTTGAACCCTTTGACCTTGCTTCCCGCTCTCAGAATATGTCCGCCGAACTCATGCCCCAACGTGATAGGATAGAGAACATTCCACGAGTGCGAAGCGTGCCACATATGCAGGTCGCTTCCGCACACGCCCACCGCCTTCACGCCCAACAACACCTCGTCGTCGTCAATTTCGGGTATTGGCTTCTCTCGCATCTCTACCGCGAAAGGCTTCATCTCATACGTCACCAAAGCTCGCATTACTTTTTCTCCTCAGATTGGATTAACTCTGGGAGATATGTTCGATAGCGGGTAGGCGACTTCCTGCTTATCAAGGACGGATATGTTGACGTAAGCGTTGGACTGAGGAGTGCGGTAAAGGTGTGGGGATGTAGATAAAAGGCTTTTGAGGGGAGTTGCGAAGTTAATCCAGTGTTGCGTTCGCTAAGGCGCGTAATGCGCTTGTCGAGAGAATGTAGTGTCTATCAAAATGGGGATGTTCCGGAAACGGCTTCAACCCAAATTTTTCGTAAAACGGCGCGGAGGCGGAGGTCGCGTTTAGGTAGAG
>CAIJLM010000581.1 GCA_903821495.1 uncultured Chthonomonas sp.
ACCCTGGACTCTTACCTCACCGTCCCCTATTCAGAACGTAATTAGGACAGCGCGATGGGTCCAAAGACCGGAACCGCGTCGTCCTCATAGTCGGCGAGATTGCAAGGCGGGTCGAACCCCCAACCGTGCCACAAAAACAGCCCCTTTTCCAGCGGCGCGATTAAATCCAGCAGAATATCGCTCGGAGTTTCGGGGTCAACGGACGCTTTGTAGATACAGGCGACCTCTTCTCCGTCTTCTTTCCGCAGAGAGAAGCCCAATACCCGTAGGTTCTCCTCGAAGCCGTCGTCCGAAACGCCGACAAACGAGACGCGGATTCTATCACGATTAGCCCCCTCCATGCTTACGGAGTTCAGCTGCGCCCCTTCGCCCTCGTTGAATGCGAGACGCGCCATGCGCTCCCCCAGACGCTTCAAGCCCTGAACGCCGATATGAATCAGGTCGTTCAGCTCTAAATCCACGCTGGCGACCATGCCAACGCCGTCTATCAGATTTGGCAGTCTCCGTTGATGCTCCTGAATGGCGTTCCATGGGCGGGAATCGCCGTCGCCCCACTCTTTCGGGAAGATGACGCGCCCAATCTGCACCGTGTAGAAGGGTAGTTTAGGGCTTTTGAAGTCGGCGCGAACGCTGGCGATAAGGGCTTTCATGCGATTTACGTAGAGCGGCGCATCTGTGGGGTTAGCGTCCGATTCGCCCTGATACCAGAGAACCCCCGCCACCTTGCCCCCCGCCCTCTTCACGCGCCCCAACATCGAACCGTAGAGCGAACCCCCGCCAAGATGCTTGAGGTCGGGGTTCCACTGTTGCATGGAGGTTCCCCCATGAGCGCACGCTAGTAGCCCGATAGGAACGCCTGTTTCGGCGTACATGGCTTTGGCGAAGGGTAGCCCTAGCCCCGCGCCTTTCGTTCGCGTTTTGCGGGCTTCCAGCTGCTGTCGCTTCTGTTCTTCGCCGCTCGCCTCACAGTGGCAGGAGTCGGGCGAGTCTATCAGCCAGTGAAGCGGCTCCTCCGCGATATGCCATCTGTCCGCCATATCCAAAACGTGAACGTAGGGCGCGGGAAGTTCCACATCTATCAGGTCGCCGCACCCCTCCATATTGCTCTGCCCCGCCAGAACCCAGAGGTCTCCGACATACACGCCCCGAACCTCCACGCTCTCCGTCTCAATGTGAACCCGCACGGCGTAAGCGCCGCCGACGGGTAGCCCGACAATGCGCCCGCTCCACGCGCCGCCCTCTGCGTTCCCAATGGCGATAGCGTTGAAGCCCTCCAGCGGAGCCTCTCTACTGTAGACCGTCGCCAGTACCATAAGCGCCCCCTGTGCGGCGCATACGCCCTTAACAGAGACGTTCGCCCTATCTTTACTGTCGCGTTGAAGTATCTGGTCGCACACAAGCCCCTCTGTAATTTGAAGCGGCATTTCGCTCTCCCCTCTGGTGTATTTTTGTAGAATCCGAAACCGCGCCCCTTCGGAGGGCATATAATGAAGTATAGAACAAAATGGCGCGGAAAAGTCTCTCCTTTGCGAAGGGTTTCCTTGAGGTATTCAACATGGCGAGGGGCGGACACAGAAAGAGAGTTCACAAGATATGATACGGAAGATGATACTTGCAGGCGCGAGCGTACTGCTCATGGGATTTTTGGTAGCGGGCTGTCACAACGGCGGTAGCCCGGACGGCATCGCCTCTAAGTTTTTGACCGCCATGAACCAGAACGACTGGAGCGTAGCCAAGCCCCTTATGACAAAGAAGGCGCAAGAGGCGATGAGCCAGACGAACTCGAACTCCCTCCATACTGGAGGAGGCTCCTTTACCGTTGGAGCGACCAACACTCAGGGAGAGCAGTCCTCAGTGGATGTGGTTATGACCGACAAAGATAAGCCTGAAAAGAAGACCAACGGCAAAGTCAATCTGCGCCTAGAAAACGGAGAGTGGCGCGTCTTCGCTCTGAAACTACAGCTAGAGGGGGGTATGGACTTCACGCTAGACTTTGAACATCCTGAAGCCTCTGTCGGAGAGCTATTAGGTCATATCGTAGGCGAAGGGGCGAAGGCGGTGGGCAAAGGCGTGGGGGAGATGATGCGCGGCTTTTCGGAAGGGCTAAAAAAAGCGGGCGAGAGCAAGAGCGCTCCGACAACGAAGCCCTAAAACCGCTCTTCGCCGCTCCCGCTTAGGAAAAAATCGTAAGAAGACGCTTTTCGCCCTCGTAGTTACGTATCGAATAGGGTATCCTTCACAGGAAAAACTATTCTGAACGAGAGGCGAAAGCGGAAACATGGCGCGAAAAGTTATTATTATTGGTTCCGGTCCCGCAGGCTACACCGCCGCGCTCTATGCGGCGCGGGCGAACCTCAACCCCTTGATGATTGATGGCGGCGCGGGGCGCGGTCAGGAGTTGCTCGGCGCGGGCGGTCAACTCATGATTACGACAGAGGTTGAGAACTACCCTGGCTTTGAGCATGGCATTCAAGGTCCCGAACTTATGGAGCGGATGCGAAAGCAGGTTCAACGCTTCGGCACAGAGATTATCGAAGACCTCGTTACAAAGATAGACCTCTCTCAGCGCCCCTTCAAGGTGTGGGTTAACGACGACCTCTACGAAGCGCGGACGGTTATTGTAACGACTGGCGCGTCTGCGAAGTGGATAGGGCTACCGGAGGAGCGCCCTGTGTGGGAGGGCGGTCTGGGCGGCGCGGGAGTATCCGCTTGCGCCACCTGCGACGGTTTTTTCTTTCGGGGCAAGGTGGTCGCTGTTGTTGGAGGGGGCGACACCGCGATGGAGGAGGCTATCTACCTCACGAATCACGCTACGAAGGTCTATGTCATTCATCGTAGGGATACGTTACGCGCCTCGAAAATCATGCAGGAACGCGCTCAACGAAACCCGAAAATCGAGTTTATCTGGAACTCCGCCGTAGAAAAAGTGCATGACCCAGAGCGGAAGCGCCTCAGTAGCCTCACGCTTAGGAACTTGGCGACTAATACCGTGAGCGATTTAGAGGTGCAGGGGCTATTCGTCGCTATTGGGCATAAGCCCAACACCGACCTCTTCGCGGGGCAGCTAGAGTTGGATGAGAGCGGCTATATTGCAACCCATCACGATGTTCGCACGAACGTATACGGCGTGTACGCGGCGGGAGATGTGCAAGACCACGAGTACCGGCAGGCGGTCAGCGCGGCGGGTTCGGGGTGTATGGCGGCGATACAAGCCGAGCGTTTTCTGGAGACCGAGGGCGAGGATGGGGCGAACCGCGTAGAGTGGTGAGCGAGCCTCTTGTAGCCAAGCGAAAAACAGAATCGTAATCTCAAAAATTGCGATTGACAACCCGCAGGGTATTGTGCCATTATATGCCCCTACAGCGGGTTCAGAACTTAACAGTAGATATTTTCTTCTGTAGCGGGCGTTATTCGCCGTTAATTGTACGTATCACTCTAAAGACGGAATCAGGGCGCAAGCCCTCCTAACATAGACAAAAATCCTTTTTCAGGAGACCCTATATGTCGCAAGAGGACGTGGAGATAGTTCTCACCCCGCAAGGGCATGAGAAACTCGAACGACGGCTCGAACGACTACGCCACATTCAGCGTCATGAAGTGGCGGAGTTGATTCGCGACTCAAAACAGTTCGGCGACCTCACCGAAAACGCCGAATACGACGATGCTAAAAACCAACAGGCTCTCGTGGAGAGTCAAATAGCGGAACTGCGGCGCATCCTGCAAATCGCGCAAGTTCTCAATTATGACGACATTCCTACAGACTATGTCGGGCTTGGTTCTCTCGTACAACTCACCGGACTGGACAACGACGATGAGTGGGAACTGATGCTCGTCAGCCCTGTCGAGTCTGACCCGGATAACGACCATATCTCCGATGTATCGCCTGTTGGCGAAGCCATTTTCGGGAAACGCGCCGGAGACTCGGTCAGAGTGGAGACTCCGCAAGGAGTAGTACGCTACCGAATAGATAACATCCGCAAGTAGGCGGGTAGCGCCTCACCCCGTCGCCACCTGCGGAATGAGGGGCGCATCACTAAAAACAGGCAGACCCTCTCTTGGCGACACAAGAGGGGGTTATTTGCATACTTTACGTTAGGAAGAGACAGCCTTGAGCGAACACATAGAACAATCAGAAGAGAGAGAGCGTAGGCTCGCCCGCGTGAACGAACTACGAGCGGCGGGAAGAGACCCCTTCCTCATTGAGCGCTACGAGCGCACCCATCTCGCGCAGGAGGTCACAGTAGGCTCTGCAAGCCACTGGGAACTTCCCGAAGAGGAGGCGAAAGCCCTCTCCTATCGTCTTGCCGGGCGCATAACCGCGCAACGCTCTAAAGGCAAAACCGCTTTCTACGACCTGCGGGATGGCTCAGGGCGCATCCAACTCTATATTCGCAAAGACGACCTCGGCGACGCGGCTTTCGAGGAGTGCCTAGACCTTGACTTAGGCGATATTATCGGGGTGGAGGGCTTCCCCTTTAAGACCCGCATGGGCGAACCAAGCATCC
>CAIJLM010000582.1 GCA_903821495.1 uncultured Chthonomonas sp.
CACAGGTTCAAATCCTGTCCCCGCTCCCATATAGGCAGGTCGCTAGAACGAATAGTTCTAGCGACCTGCTTTTTTGCGTCGTCGCTTTCCTGATTTCGCCCCCCCTGAAGTACTGTAGCCCCCTCAGAGAAGGAACCTGAGCGAGAGATGCTGAACTGTACGGCGTTATGCGTTCTGTTTCTCTTTTCCCATGAACCGTGGAGGCTGGCTATGAGCGATTTATCCCCGCAAGATGCGCTGTATTCTCCGCCGCCGTCGCAGTGCGTTCCGCTCTCTTATGAGGAGATAGAGTGGGCGAAGCGACAGTGTAGAGGCGTGAAAGGCTCCTGCTTGCGAGCGGCGATAGAAAAACTCCTCTATCAGCCTACGGAGGTTGCAGAGGAAGATGCCTCTATCGTTCTCGCGTCTATACTGAATAGTTCGGCATGGCGTTGGCGGCAACATAACTTGGCGATGTGGACGCTGGGGCGTATGCCGCTCTCCTCTCAGAAAAAACAGCGGGTAGCCTCCGCTCTTTCCGATTTTGTCAAACAAAAAGGTCTCGCCGGGTTCTACCAAGTAGCTCTGTTCTGGCTACTTTTTGTTATGACATTGATTGCAGTTGGGGCTCCTGTGAACGGAGTAGAGGGGGGCTGGTCTACTTTTCCGGCGGTGTTAGGGGCTTGTGTGTCCGCGCCCTTCGTTTGGCTTACCGCTAGTGTTTGGGGCGACTTACGCTTCAACCTGCTACGCGCCACCGCTGTCGAGACGCTGGGGCTTATCGCCCTGCCCGAAAGCGCGGAAGCCATCGCTTACGCTATGTACGAGATGGCGTATAACCGTAAAGGGTTGTTTGACAGGCGCTTGTGGCGAGCGGCTATCGCCGCTTTTCCGCAGGCGCTCGCCTCCCTCACATCCGCGCGCTATTTGCAGATGGGCGCGTCCTTTGTTCCCAATCTTAGCCATCTCCTCGACCACCTGAAGGAGCCTCTTCAACTCGATATTCTGGAGGCTCTTGGCAAGATGGGGGATGGGCGGGCGGTGATTCCCATTCGTCGCTTCCTACTGAGAACGAAAAGCGTAGCGACATCCACGACAGCGCAACGTATTCTGCCCATACTGGAGCGGAGACAGGCGCAGGAGACCGCGCACAGTACGCTACTTCGCGCCTCCTCCAAGCCGAACGACGCGCCGAACGTTCTGCTTCGCCCAGCGTATGGAGGCTATGAAGACCAACCTCAGAGCCTACTGCGCCCTGTGAATTCGGCTCCCCTTTTGACGTTTGACCTCGGCGAACCTCAGGATAATACCGCCCCATCCGATACTCAGGACGACGTACAGAACACTCCTCTATAGAGATTGGGTAGCGGCTACTCCTCCCGCTACCCTTCCAAACCTCTACACTCCCGCTTGCGTCACATTTCCGCCACAGACCGGAAGATAGGTTCCCGTCACAAAACCCGCGTACTCGCTGAGGAAGAAGGCGCACCCGTTGCCAATCTCCTCCGCGCTCCCCTGTCGTCTTAGGGGCAAACTCGCCGCGTACCCCTTCGAGCCATCTGAGTTCGTGTCCACCTTCTCGTCCGCCATCCAGCCGGGCGCGACCATGTTTACAGTGATGTTTTCGGGACCCAGTTCACAGGCGAGCGAGCGGGATATTCCCACCATCGCGCCCTTACCCGACATATAGACCGTCCACTCCGCGGGGGCTCTGTTCCACAACTCTGTAACGATATTGACGATGCGTCCGCCGCCCTGCTGATTAAAAACGGGGCGAACCGCCTTCACCATGTTGATAATGGCGATACAGCCAAAATCGAAGGCGTTGCGATACTCCTCTAGCGTGGCGGTAGAGACGGGCGCGTTTTGAACGCCTGCAATGGAGTTATTTACCACGCCGTCTACACGCCCGTACTTCGCGACGACGCTCTCTATCATCTTCTGAACGGCTTCCGGCGAGCGAACATCCGCGCCTACCGCTTCCGCCTTGCCGCCCTTCGCAGTAATCTCAGCGGCGACCGCCTCCGCCTTCTCTCTGCTACTACTGTAGTTTACAATTACGGTAGCGCCTTCGCGCCCAACCACTCGCGCAATCGCGGCTCCAATACCGCGCCCTGCGCCCGTCACAATAATCACCTTATCTTTGAGTAACACTTAGTTCTCTCCTTGGGCGTAACGCCCTATAATCTGGGGTGGAGCCGCTGTTCCAAAAGCGACGTTAGGGCGGTCATCGAAAAAGACGCTATCGCCCTCGAAACGGAAGTCGAGTATCGGGCAGAAGGGAGTCTCGTAGAAGCAGAGTTTTACGGTGAAACTATCCTCCGCCGACCATGCGCTCGCTACTGCGACGGGGTGAGGCAGTTTGCTAAACCTGCCGAACAGTGTGCTTTGAGAGACCCACGCGCCGCCAACGCCGCACGAAAGAGAGTGGGTCTTCCCATCCTGTTGTATCTCAACGCGGGCTTCATCATCGTTAAAATGGAAGGTTATCGCCTCTGTTTTCTGGTCGTTCTCTCCAAATCGGTAGGTTCTCCCGGAGAGTTCGGCGGCGCGCGGGGCGGTTGTCTCTCCTGCGGGCAAGAGAATTTTGAGGTTGGAGAGCCTCTTCGCGAGTAGCGTAGAGTTCTCATCGTCAGGAGGTAGCGGCACAGACTGAAAGGCGGGTAGAAGATGCTTCCAAAGGAGATTCAACACGCCCTGCATATCAGCGACTCCCGCCGTTATCGCGACAACCGCGTCCTGCTCCTGCATTACGATACAGTACTGCCCAAACGCGCCATCCCCCCGATACGCGCCGTGACGCGCCCTCCAGAACTGAAAGCCGTAGCCCTGATTCCAGTCGCTTTCGGGGTTGTCGCCATTGGCGATATGGGTGCGGGTCGCCTCCTCCGTCCAACCTTTAGGGAGTAGCTGTTCACCCTCCCAAACGCCATACTGTAGGTAGAGTTGTCCGAATTTCGCGATGTCCTCCGTCTTCACGCTCAAGCCCCAACCGCCTGTGTTTATTCCTCTAGGGCAGTTCTCCCAAGTCGCGCCTGTAATGCCCAACGGGGCGAGGAGGCGCGGGGTAAGATATTCCAAAACGGTCTGCCCCGTCGCCTTCTGCACGATAGCCGAGACCATGTAGGTCGCGCCGCTGTTGTAGACAAAATGGGTTCCGGGCGTGCGTTGCACCGGGCAGGAGAGGAAGGCTTTCGCCCAGTTTTCCGACTTCGTTACCGTCCAGAGGGTGTCCTCTTCGTTACCCGTCGCCATTGCAAGCAGGTCGCGGACGCGCATGGCTTTCAGGTTGTCGTTGGGATTTTCGGGAGCGTCTTCAGGGAAGAAGGAGAGTACGGTATCTTCCAGAGAGAGAAGTCCCTCTGCAACCGCGAAGCCTGCGGCGGTGGAGGTGAAGCTTTTGCTGAGAGAGAATAGCACGTGCGGATGTTGCGGGGCGTAAGGACTCCACCAGCCCTCTGCAACGACGTTTCCATGTCGAACCAGCATAATGCTGTGTAGCTCGCGGATGGTATCCTTCGCCTCGTCGATAAGGGCGATAAGAGCGGAAGAGGCGATTCCTTGCGATTCGGGGGCGCTACGCGGGAGCGAAGACATCGTTGTATCTCCTATTAAAACTTTGGGATGAGGCGTATTTCTACACGCACACTCTCATCTCCTGCCTCGCCTCTTCACATATAAGAGAGGAGTTGAGGAGGCGAGCGTCGAAATGGGTGTCAGGCGTTTGAGATAATGAGTAACCTTCCTGTTGAGGCGGGGAGTGTGCGGATATGGCGATTTAAGAGGAGTAAACCTTGATTATTATGGGAATTGACCCCGGAACGGCGACGACGGGGTATGGCGTTGTAGAGAAAAAAGGAAGCGTCCTCAAACACATCGCCTACGGGGCTATTCTTACGCCCAAAGAGGATGTGATAGAGGAGCGGCTACTCGCCATCTATGATAGAGTGAACGAACTATTAGACGAGTACGACCCGGAGATGGTGGCGCTGGAAAAACTGTTCTTTGGAAACAATGTCACCACCGCCCTCACGGTGGGGCGCTCGGTGGGGGTGATTATGCTGGCGGCGGTTCAGCGGAAGATTCCCTGCTTTGAGTACCGCCCTGTAGAGGTCAAGATGGCAGTGACGGGGTATGGGGCGGCGGAGAAACGGCAGATACAGATAATGGTGAAACAGCTACTTGGCTTGCCGCAAATCCCTAAGCCCGACGACGCGGCGGACGCGCTCGCGATTGCGATTTGCCACGCTCACTCCGCGCATTTAGTCGCTTTGAATTGAAACCTGAAACGGTAGCGTAACTCTTCTTGTATCTGTGAATATCGCCATTCACTCTTCTCTGAAAAATGTGTATAATGACTAGGTGGAAAACGAAAAGCCTACGGTCTCTAAGCGACTCGTGCGGAGGAAGATAATGTCTCAGTCAGAACAGCGCCCAAAACAGGATACGCCCGCTCCCGCTCTCTCGCGGCGGCGGATGCTCGCCGAACTCGGCGGAGGGTTCGGCTCCGTCGCCCTCTCCTACCTTCTGGCGCAGGAGGCTTCGGCGCAAGACGCGCAGAGTTTTCGTAAGCGCAAGGAGTTGCCGAGCGCCCTGTCGCCAAAAGAGCCGATGTTTCCCGCGAAGGCGAAATCTGTCATCTTTCTCTTTATGGGCGGAGGTCCCAGTCATGTAGACACCTTCGACTATAAGCCCATGCTCACTACCTACAACGGCAAGGCGACTAAAGGCGGACGGGCGGTTATGGCAAGCCCATTCCAGTTCTTGCGGCGCGGGGGTTCCGGACTTCCTATAGCCGAGATATTTCCCCAAATCTCTTCTGTTTCAGATGAACTATGCCTTATTCACTCTGTATATAGCCAGAGCGGAGAGCATACTCGCGCAACCCTAGAGGTGAACACAGGCAAAATTTTGCCCGGCTTCGCTTCGATGGGCGCATGGGCTACCTACGGGCTGGGTACGGTGAACCAAAACCTACCCGCTTTCGTAGTGCTACACGATGGCAACCCCTCTGGCGGCTCGCTCAACTGGAGTAATGGCTACCTTCCTGCGGCGTTTCAGGGTACAGAGTTTCATACGCAGGGTTCGCCTATACGCAACTTACAGCCCGTCTGGAAGCCGAAAATCACTCAGCAGAGAGCCATGTTGGATATGTTAGCCGAGGTGAACATGGAGCATCTTGAGACGCATCCGGGAGATGGAGACCTTGAAGCCCGTATTGCGGCGTATGAGCTCGCCTACCGTATGCAACTGCAAGCCCCGCAAGTGGTGAACGTGGAGGCGGAGCCTAAACAGGTGAAGAGTCTGTATGGCTTAGACCGTCCTGAAACGCAGTCGTTCGGGCGCAAGTGCCTTTTGGCGCGACGGTTGGTGCAGAACGGAGTCCGCTTTGTGCAGATTTTTCATAACGGTTGGGATTCCCACAATAACATCGGACAGGAGCATCGCCGCCGAGGAACCGAGATAGACAAGCCGATAGCCGCGCTGATTAGAGACCTGAAGCAGTCGGGAATGCTGGACAGTACGCTGATTGTGTGGGCGGGCGAGTTTGGACGCACTCCCGCCGCGCAAGGCTCTGGGCGCGACCATCACTCCGCCGCGCATACCGTTTGGATGGCGGGAGGAGGAGTGCGGGGTGGTGTTCGAGTGGGAGAGACGGACGAACTTGGAGAGCGGATAGCCTCGGAACGACACCCTATGCGCGATATGCACGCGACTATTCTACAGGCGATGGGTATAGATAACCGTCTGCTTACCTTTCTGCATAATGGGCGTATGCAACGCCTAACAGATACAGGCGGGACGGTCATTCCGGGGGTGTTGGCTTAGGGGGAGCTGGTATAGCCTAAAATGAGTTGAGGGACTGGAGCCGTAGCTCCAGTCCCTCAAAGCGCTAGAATGGTAATGAGTGCGTAGTAAACGCCCTTTCAGCTTTTATTCTGAAAAGTTTCGCTCGTCTCCTGCTGGGCAGTCGCGATACGAATAGGTTCTTTCGTTCCACTTACATCCAAGTTCGTCTGTTCCCTCACTTCTGAGGATTCATTAGGAAGTTGGATACTTCGCCGTTGACCGCTTCGCAGGAAGACAAGTTGGTAATTCATCGCGAGATTCATCACTGTCTCCTTCCTTATGAAAGCCCTTCGGCATACTTTTTTATTCACGCCAGTTTCAGAGCGAAACACCCGTTTTTGGATAAAACGAACTTGACCGCAAAACAATACTTTGTCTCAAATACTGAAAAAAACGCGACTAATTAAGAGTAGCCAAAAGTGTCTGATTTAACCAAACCATTCGGCAAAATCGCCGAATTAAGTTGGCACAATCGGTTAGACGTAGTTTCCACAAAAAAAGTTCACAAAAATGAAAGATTTTGAAAAATAAAAGAAGCCTCTCATCCGCTATTGACAGGCAGGGGCGTTTCGGTTATAGTTTAGAACATCCTTTTTACATTTCGATGAGCGACCCTTTCAATGTCCAAACCCATTTTCTTCTATTCAGACACTTTTGTAAACTACAACATGGGCGAACAGCACCCCATGAAGCCGGAACGCCTCTATAAAACCTTTGAACTTCTAAAAAGTTATCGGGTTTTTGATGACGCGATTGAACTCGGAGAACCCGCTTCGGCGACAGTGGAAGAGGTGGCGCAGACGCACCATCGCAACTTTGTCATGGCGGTTGAATCTGTGAGCGCGGGAATTCACATACCCGGCGTTCATCGCTACGGGCTGGGCGGCGGCGACAACCCCATTTTTACGGGAATGTACGAAGCAGCGCTTCTCTATACAGGGGGTTCCCTGGACGCGGCTCAAGCGGCGATGGACGGCGCGAACGTCGCTTTCAATATCGCAGGAGGGCTACATCACGCGCACTATGACCGCGCCGCGGGCTTCTGCGTGTTTAACGACTGCGCGGTAGCGATACATCGCCTCCGCAAAAAGTTCCGCAAGGTGGCTTATGTGGATATTGACGTGCATCATGGCGATGGCGTGCAGGAACTCTTCTACGACGACCCCTCCGTTCTCACTATCTCTCTGCATGAGAGCGGGAACACCCTCTTCCCGGGTACAGGGTTCGTGCGCGAATTAGGCGAGGGCGAGGGCGAGGGGTATAGCGTCAACCTGCCTTTTGCGCCCTACACAACGAATGAGGTTTGGCTTGGCGCATGGCGCGAGAGCGTCCTCCCGCTCCTGAAAGCCTTTGAACCGGAGGCGATACTGCTACAGATGGGAGCGGACGCGCACCTCCGCGACCCGCTGGCGCATCTCTGCTTGACAGCGCAGGGGTGGCTCGCCGCCATTCAAGACGTAATGGCGCTGGGAGTTCCTATTGTCGCGGTGGGGGGCGGCGGCTACAACATGACGACGGTTCCGCGAATGTGGACGCTAGCTACCGCCGCTCTTAGCGGGGTAAGCCTGCCGGACGAAGTTCCCGCCGTCTATCCCTATCAGTCAGAAATGCCTACCTTAACCGACCACTTTGATGTGGAAATCCCTGCGAAAGAGTTGAAAAAAGCGCAGATTTTCGCGGAAGAGTCGGTTCGAGAGATAAAAGCGCGTATTTTTCCCTATTTTGGCATAGCGTAGTGAACTTTTTAGTCTCGCCTGCGTCTGTTTCTTAGACGCATTGAAACCCTCTTGTGTTTGGCGAGCGGATTACTCTTATTCCGCTCGCCATTTTTTGCGTCACAGGGGTTGTAATCAAACCCGCCCAGCGTATTTTAGAAAGGCTACC
>CAIJLM010000583.1 GCA_903821495.1 uncultured Chthonomonas sp.
CTTAAAAACCTCCAAGCGTCGGGCGCAGTGCGCTCGCTGTTGGGCGCGAACTTCACACTCCCCGCTGTTATCAGCAATCATCGGGGCGCGTTGCCCTGGCTTCACCCTCACGGCTGGCATCGGGATGGAGGTTCGCTCTATACGTCGAAACTGGAGTACCTTCAGGTTTTCTACCTGCCAGAGACCTGCACAGACGACATGGGGCCCACCGAAGTTCTGCCCGGTTCGCACTTCCTGCGGACAAAAACTCCGCTCATGGCGCACTACGGTAGAATCGCGGGGAGCGTTTCGACGGCGGGTCCCGCTGGAACGATTTTCCTGACCGCCTATGGCATCTGGCACAGGCGCACTCGCGGAACCGCCTCTGCAAACGGAAAAAGCCCTTTCCGCAACCTGCTGAAGTACAACTACTGGCGAACCTCCTCTCCGACCCGTGATTGGCTAGTAGAGAAGGAGATTGACTTTAATCGCATCTCCTTCGACCCGCCCGCGCCCTTCGCTTTCGAGCAGTTTCAGGGTGGCATCGCCGCGGCGAAAATGTTTTGCTGGTTAGCGGGGATTGAAGAGGAGTACGTTTTTCGGGGCGGGCAGTGTTGGCCCCTTGTTCCCACTACTCGCGCTGGCGCGAATCAGATGGGTGTGCCACCCTCGTTAAGAGATGAAAGAACTACTTATTGAATCGCTATGAGGAGAGAATACCGTGTCTAAACTCACCGTTCACTACGTTTCCCACACGCACTACGATGCAGAGGTCTTCCTGACTCGCGACGAAACCTTTGAGATTGGCTATTCGGTTTTGCTTGGCGCTCTCGCCGCCATGCGCGAAGACCCTCAGTTCAAATTCGCGCTCGACCAGACGTGCTATATCGAGCCGTTCCTACGCGCTTACCCCGAAGAGCGTCCCTTCTTTGAGCAGGTGATAGCCGAAGGGCGCATGGAGATAACGTGCGGTATGTACGCCATGCCCGACGTGAATATCCCCTCTGGCGAGTCGTTTATTCGGCAGGTTATCTCAGGCAAGTCGTGGTGTCAGGAGGAGTTGGGTTTAGATGTGCGTTGTGGTTGGCTCCTCGATACCTTTGGGCAACACCCTCAGATTCCGCAACTCATGGCGAAGTGCGGCTTCGACCACAACGTTTTTCAGCGATTGGGAACTTTGGATGGGCATACCGAATACTGGTGGAAAGGGCTAGATGGCACAGAACTCTTCTGCCACTGGATGCGCTCTACCTACTGCATTCTCTACCCTGCGCCTACCAACCTGCATGAGTTCAAAAAGTTTGTGGATGCGCGGCTAGGCGAGTTAAAACAGCACGCCCTCACACCGAATCTGCTCGCCGTAAGCGGGGCGGACTTGACACACATTCAGCCTCATGTTACACGCATTTTTGAGGAGTATAACAGCGCCTACGACGATAT
Source organism: uncultured Chthonomonas sp. (assembly GCA_903821495.1). Lineage (GTDB taxonomy): Bacteria > Armatimonadota > Chthonomonadetes > Chthonomonadales > Chthonomonadaceae > CAIJLM01. The sequence goes on from CAIJLM010000583.1 coordinate 1,420, forward strand.
AGAGTTCATCGTCTCCACCCCCAAAGAGTACTTCGACAAAGTGAAGGGGCTGGTTGAGTTTCCGGTGTGGGAGGGCGACCTTAATCCCGTTTTTCAGGGATGCTATAGCGCCCGTATCGCAGTAAAGCAGTGGAACCGCAAAGTGGAGACGGAACTTCTGATTGCAGAGATGGCGGACTCTATCGCTGCGCTACTCGGAAACCCGACGCAAGCGAAACAGATAAAGCAGGCGTGGGAACCCGTTCTCTTCAACCAGTTCCACGACATTATCTGCGGTTCGCACGTAGATAAAGTCTATGTGAACACGATGGACAGGTTCAAGTCGTCGCACGTTCAGGCGAGCCAGTGCCTTGAGGGTTCGCTAGACGCAATAGTGGATGCAATAGACACAACGGGCGAAGGGACTCCGATAGTCGTTTTCAACACGCTGAGTTGGGAGCGCGACGATGTGGCGGAGTGTCGGGTAGGCTACTCTGAGAAGGACGTGTTTGAGATAGAGGTTCGCGACTCGCAGGGAAACCTTGTCGTAAGCGACCTCCTCTCTTGCGAACGCTATGAGACGGGCGGTATCAAACGCGCCACAGTTCTCTTCATTGCGAAGGGAGTCCCCTCTGCGGGCTATGAGGTCTATCGCGTTCTTCGCGCCTCCGATAGCCTTGCGCCTACCACTCTCCAAACCAATCAGTCTAGCGTATGGATGGCGGATATTCACCACGATATTATCGAAAACGAGTTCTTCAAGTTGGAGATAGACGCTTGGAACGGCGCCATAAAGAGCCTCGTGAATAAGACGAATGGCTGGGAGGTGATTCCCGAAGACAAGCCGTTTGGCGCTACCATCGTGAAGGAGTTGGATAACGGTAACTTCTGGGAGTACAACGGGCACTGCAAGGGGGACGCGCTCTTCCCCATGAATCGCGACCATCCGCTACCCGCTGAAGGCGACAGCCGCGCCGCGTTTTCGCACCACTACGGCGGCGACGGGCGCGTTAGCAGGGGACGCGCACGCATGGACTACAACGTCAACTTCGTCTTTGGAAAGGGACACTTTGCGACGCGAATCCGCCTCTACTCCGGTCTGCCCCGCATAGAGGTACACACTACGCTTATCAATAACGATGAGCGTGTCCGCTACCGCATGGCGCTACCCACCACTCTCAAAGAGGGCGTTATTACGCAGGAGATACCGTTTGGAGCGATTGAACGTCCCAAGGGAGAGTTCCCCGCTCAGAACTGGATGGACTATAGCGATGATGAGAAGGGGATTGCAGTCCTCAATAGAGGGCTACCGGGAAATAACGTAGACGGCGAAACGCTCTTCCTCTCCCTTCTGAAATGCACTGCGCTGAAAGAGGGATATGGCGAAGGGTCGGGAGGTTTTAGCAGTAGCACGAAGACCACAGACGGTTATGAAATCGGCATACCGCATCAGTTCGACTACGCCTTTGCGCCGCACACAGGCGACTGGAAGGAGGCGCAACTCTACCGCAGAGGCTTAGAGTTCAATCAGCCTTTAATTGCGCTGAAAGCGGAGAGCCACACAGGAGAACTGCCATCGCGCCAATCGTTATTCGCGGTCTGCGCGGAGAACGTGGTCATCAGCGCCATAAGGCATACACCCAACGGGACGGTTGTGCGGCTGTACGAGGCAGAGGGCAAGGCGGCAACGAATGTCCAACTCTCTTCCGCGTTTCCAATAGCCTCCGCTCAAGAGACCAACCTGATTGAAGCGGAAGCCGTTGACGCGCAGATTGAAGACGGCTCCGTTACCTTCGATATTGGGGCGTTTGAGATTAAGACGTTCGTTTTGCGCTCGGCGTAGTCTCAGGTTCTTCAGGAGTTTGCAAGGGGGTAGCGACATCAGCGGGAGGCTTGGCAACGTTGCAAGGCGCTAGGGCATTTCAAGCGCTGACAATACGAACAAGGGCGGAGAGGATTATAGCCTCTCCGCCCTTGCAGTGTTATGAGGATATTCTATCAGATTACGTTCGCCCGTTACTCTTCAGTATCGCTTCGCTTATCTGAATCTGCTCCTCTAAGGAGAGATAATCTCGTAGCGACAGCAACGGCTCGTCGCGGGAGTTGCGATACCAGTTATCCACAGTATCCGTAGCGGTACGCTTCACTAAATTGCTTGCATCTCGCAACATATCGGCGAGAATGTCGGGCGGAAATAGCGTCCCCTGCTTGAAAAACGCAATCGCAAGGGCTATACGCAAGTTTTCAGGCAATCTCAAATGAAATGCGACGCTGCACATCACCCGATTTTGAAACCCAAAGGGCGCTTCCCGCGCCTCTCTCCATAGTCCTGCCAAAAACGCTAATGCCTCCGTTCCGCCTACCGCGCCCAACGTATAGATGATTATCTCGCGGATCCTAGTATCCCCGCTCCGCCGATAGATTCGTATGAACGGCTCTACCGACACCTTGCCAAGCGCACGCAGAACTAGGGAGGCGTGATTGAACAGTCCGGCGCTCTCCAGTATCTCCAGAGGCGGCGCATCGCAAATTCGGTTTATCACAGATGGTATGACAGTCTCTCCCTGTTCGACAAGGCACTCCACCGCATTGAGGCACACTTCCGAATCTTCGCCTCCAATCAGATGTTTTAGTGCGTTTTGTGTATCCATAAGAGTGACCCTGTTTCAAAAAGTTAGAAGGAACGGCAAACGCACCAGCGACAAAAGCCTGTGAGTGTGTTATCGACGGAATTCAGCGCGGCGAACAAACTCTCCTGTATAAACGTCGACTCTGTATAGTATATTGGGCATCATGTCCGTAACTCGTATAACATAGTGGGCTATTTCATAGGAAATGATAGTTTTGGGCGAATCTCCGTGCAACTGCATCCAGTCATTTGAGACAATCTCTACCGCATACTCTGCTGAAATATTAGGCGGCGGCATACCTCGCGCTTCTCGTTCCGCCGTGATTTGTTCCAAAGTTGCTTTGGGTCTTTCGGGAAAGAATCGCTGGAACAAGCCAACGAGTACTACGAAAAACGTGATTATCGCTTTCTTCAATATCTCAACGATGTCAATCATGGCGAGAAATCCTTGCGCTATGAAGGAGTGGTGTAGGCGGGATGTAGTCTACGGGGTAGCCATTCCATCGTGAAATCCATAAGTAGCAGGCATCTGAAACCTGTCAATGCCCCTATTCAACCAATCACCGCATTTAGAAATAGCATGACTGTATAGGGTGGTCTATCCGCTTGAATAGGTCGGCGGTAGGGGGCGGCTCGCTATCGGCGTTACAGAGCGTTTTGTGTGTCCATAAGAGTGACCCTGTTTGATATTGCGAAGGAGGAAATAGCCATAGGGCATCAGCTAAGAGGATTTATATTTTTCGAGAAAGCGGCATACTGTAATCATCCAATGATATACACTTGAATACTGAAAATCAGCGCTGTCAAGCAGATGCAGAAAATCTTCCATGACTTCCGGCGCATCCGTCTCATAAAGTGGATACTCCACATCATAGACTGTTTCCTGATGTGCTTCAACATAGAGATTGTTCATGACACCAATACCGATGAATGTCCTATTGCCTATTTTGAACACATTCTCTTGACTAGGACGCTCTAGCCAATAGTCGTTTGCTTCAAATTCGATACGCTCATAGATATGAAACACCTCTTGTAGACAGGGCGGAAGTAGGTTTAAGACTGTTACATCATCGCAAGGCTTTGCTATTTTCTTGATATAGAGGGCTGTTTGTAGTTTGAATTGAGCCTGTGTTCTTGCCTCCTCAACAGAAATATCTAGATTCACCCAATCGTCCTGTACGTCAGAAAAATCAAGCGCTCTTTGGGGCTTGATGTTAAGCAATTTTCGTAGCCACTGCATTGGGCATCACTCCTCCGCATAAGTTAGGACAAAAGTTTACAGGGCGGTTGAAAGTAAGCCTAATCTCCGTATTTGTAACTACTCAGAGACAAGTATCATATGATGCTGAACACATTGGGTTAAATCAAGGTCGTATCATATGATACTGAACGGTCTTATTGTTTACTCCCCATTGTCCCTTTTTTCGGGTAGATGGGTATTCTCATTGGTTCAACAAGGGCTGTTTGTCTGGTTCAGCGCGTCTCAATCCAAACAGCAAGATTTTGTCTTCTCCAATATGGACTTCACCTCGTACCAAGCGGTGATCCCA
>CAIJLM010000584.1 GCA_903821495.1 uncultured Chthonomonas sp.
AAGTTTGGCGCGTTGTTCCAAGTTTGGGGCTTGTGTGCATTTTTCGCGCTTTTTCGCGTGTTTCGCGGTTAATTCCTAAAAGAGTGAACTCTTACCCCTCTTTACAGTCAGGGGCGGAATCATTATAATAGGAGATATGAAAAATAGCAAGCCGCCTCCCCATAGCGCGTCGTTATTACGCGAACTGCCGCCCATACATCGGCTTGTCGCCGCTCCCGCGCTACACGAGTTTGGCGCGTCCCTGCCATCCTCCCTCATTACGAAAACCGCTCAGGAGGTTCTGGACGAGGCGCGGCGCGCTATCCTGAACTCGCCCGAAGATGCCACCCCTACCCTACCCTCCTTCGACGAACTTACTCAGCGTATAGCGGAGAGGCTTCATAGACTAGAACAGCCCTCCCTGCGCGGCGCTATCAACGCGACAGGAGTCGTTCTGCACACCGGACTTGGCAGGGCGCGGCTCTCCGAAGCGGCGTGCGCGGCGATAGCGGAGGTCGCAAGGGGGCACTCGCTAGTTGAGATTGAGGCGGAGAGCGGTCAGAGAGGTTCGCGACAGGACCATGTCCAGAAGTTGCTACGTGAACTCACAGGCGCGGAGGAGGCGCTCGTCCTCAATAACTGCGCGGGGGCGGTCTTTCTTGCGGTAAGCGCGTTGGCGACGGGGCGCGAGGTGATTATTTCGCGGGGGGAGCTGGTGGAGATAGGCGGCGCGTTTCGGATACCCGACATCATTCGTTCGAGCGGTGCTACTCTGGTAGAGGTGGGAACCACGAACCGAACGCGCCTCTCCGACTACGCCGATGCGATAACGGAGCGAACAGGGCTTATTTTACGGTGTCATCCCTCAAATTTCGCCATTGTGGGCTTTACCGAGGAGGTTCCTACGCCTGAATTAGCGGCGTTGGCGCATGACAACAGCCTCCCGTTTATAGAAGACCAAGGGAATGGCGCTCTGTTTCCCTTGGATACATTTGGTATTACGGGGGTGAAAGGTTCGCTTGTGGAGAGCGTTTCGGCGGGGTGCGATGTGGTGACGGCAAGCGGAGACAAACTGCTTGGCGCGACTCAATCGGGTATTTTGCTGGGCAAGCGCGAACCGATACGCCGTATCGCGAAACACCCTCTCGCCCGCGCTCTCCGCGTAGATAAGTTGACGCTGGCGGGGTTGGAGGCGACGCTACGCCTCTACCGCAACCCCGAACAGGCGCAAACCGACATCCCAACCCTTCGCTACCTCACACGGCAGGAGCCGGAACTGCGGCGCATGGCGCAGTCATTGGCGCGTGGTCTGCGCCGCATCCTCGACAAAGAGCGGTTCGCAGTAGAGGTTGTGAAGGAGAGTTCGCAGGTCGGGGGCGGCTCCCTGCCGAACGAATCCCTGCCGACGCTCTGTGTGCGCGTGCGCTGTCTCACGGATAGCCCTACGGTCAACGACCTCGCCAAAACCCTACGTCAATCTGCGCCGCCGATATTCGGGCGCATTCGGAGCGACGCGCTCCTGCTCGACCCGCGAACTTTGGAACTGACGGAGATACCGCTTATTGTGGCGGCATTCCAAAGGATATGAGACAAGTATCAGGCGATTCTGAACGCTTTATACCAACGAAATTAGGAAGGAGGCTTCCTCCCTCCCCTCTGCGGTATAATAACGAAATGGCTTTGAACGCTCCTCTACGCCGCCCTATTAAATAGACCTCTTGCATAAGTACTAGGCAGTCCTAATCTATGGAGAGTGTAATACTCTCATCGCTCAAGAGAGCGCACTGCGTTCTCTTGCATAAAAACCGACTTATGCAAGAGGTCTAATGGACGGGGCGTAAGCGAACTATCTAAGAGGCTCATGCTCAGAGTCTTGTTGAGAAAGGACTAAACGCTCCCGTGAATACGCTCTACTTCGGCGATAATCTGGATGTGCTAAAAAAACATATACCCGATGAATCCGTAGACCTTGTCTACCTTGACCCGCCTTTCAACTCAAGTCGAGATTATAACGTGCTTTTCAAAGAGCAGAGCGGACACGAAAGCCCGGCGCAGATGAAAGCCTTTGGCGATACGTGGAACTGGGCGGGAGCGATGGAGGCATGGGAACATTTCCCCGAACTCTGCCCGAACGCGAAGGCGATTGAACTGATGCACGGGTTCCATAATGCGATAGGCGAGAATGATGTGATGGCGTATCTTGTGATGATGGCTCCCCGCCTCTATCAACTCCATCGCGTTCTAAAGCCTACGGGAAGCCTCTATCTTCATTGCGACCCCACCGCCTCCCACTATCTCAAACTCATCTTAGACGGCATCTTTGGAGCGCGAAACTATCGGAATGAAATATCGTGGCGACGCTCTAACCCGAAGAGTCACGGTTCCTTAAATTTCCCCAACTGCCGTGACATTATTTTTCGATACTCAAAAACGGAAAAGTGTACCTTCAACAAAATTTACATGGAGCATAACCCGGAATATGTGGCAAGCGCCTACAAACATTTGGATTCCGACGGTCGAAGATACCGCCTACTACCTCTCCTCAATCCTAACGACAATCGCCCTAACCTGACTTATGAGTTTTTGGGAGTTACCCGTGTATGGCGCTGGACGAAAGAGAGGATGCAAAGGCTTATGAGAATGGCGTTGTCGTTCAACTAAAACCCGGCGCAGTCCCACAGTACAAAAAATACCTTGAGGATTCGCTGGGGCGCACGATTACGAATGACTGGCACGACATTCAGCAACCCTCGCCAAAAGAGGCTTTGGGCTATCCGACACAGAAGCCCCTCGCCCTCTTAGAGCGCATTATCGCAACCTCAAGTAATCCCGGCGACGTGGTTCTCGACCCCTTCTGTGGTTGCGGCACGGCAGTTGTAGAGGCGCAAGAGTTGAAACGCGCATGGATAGGGATAGACATTACTCCTATCGCTACGAGTCTCGTTCAACAACGCCTCAAAAGCGCTCACGGCGCGATTGACGTAAGGCTCAAGAGCAAGGACGACCCGATAGACCGTTCCGTTTTCGCTGTTGTAGGGCTTCCTACCGACATGGCGGGAGCGCGTATGCTCTACGATAAAGACAGTACGCACAAAGATTTCGAGATGTGGGCGGTGGGCTTAGTTCCCGCCATTCCCCAAGAGAAGAAGGGCGCGGACTCTGGTATAGACGGTATCGCCTATATCCATGACAACCCCAAGAAGCCCTCCAAAGCCATTATACAGGTCAAGGGCGGACACGCTACCGTTGCACAGCTACGCGACTTACGGGGCGTAATGGTGAGAGAAAAGGCGCAACTCGGCTTCTTTATCACCCTAGAGCCGCCCACTCAACCTATGAAAAACGAAGCCGCTTCCGCTGGTTACTATCAACCGCCCTCTGGCGTGGGTCGCCGCGTAGAGTGCGTACAGATACGCACGATTGAGGAGCTGTTGCAAGGAAGAGAGTTTGACTTCCCGCTCTATGGCGCGAATGTCTCGTTCAAGGAGGCGGAACGCCTACAGAAAGAGACGGGGCAAGAGGAACTAAAACTGTAACCGCTGATACCCAACAGAATCCGAGATTCAGGTCATGAGTATCCCGCCTTTTGCAAACCGACACGCGCAAGCAGGAATTTCAAGCCGATTGACTAATTGAGAGGTGTAATCAGAATTTCAAGGCTTAGAGAGGCGACTTAAATATGCCGCGCGCCACGCGACGACGACGTAATAACCCACCGGACGATAACCCCTTCGCAAGCATCACCCCTGCGGAGTGGGAGGCTATACTGCAATCCGAACAGGAGGAGGGCATAGAGCCGGAACCGCGCGTCCTGCCGCTTCTGCCTATCCGCGACCAGGTCTACTTTCCGCACAATGTGTTCCCGCTTCTCGTGGGGCGCGAAAAGTCTGTACAGGCGATAGAGGGCGCAGGGACGGGGCAACGCTACGTCTTCCTCGTAGCGCAAAAGAACCTTCAAGCGGAGACCCCCGAACCTGAAGAGATATATAGCGTTGGGATTGTCGCCGAAATTATGCAGATGATGCGCCTACCGGACGGAAATATGCGCCTCATGTTGCAAGGCATAGAGCGGTATCACATCGTCAACTACCTTCAACGCGAACCCTACTACGAAGTTCTGGTAGACGCAAGCCCAACAGTAGAGAACTACGATATTCAGACGGAAGCCCTCATGCGCCACGCCATCAGTCTGTTTGAGCGCATTGTGCAACTCAACCCCGGCGTGCCCCCTGAACTCATGGCGCAAATCGAACAGACCACCGAGCCGGGCAGACTCGCCGACACCCTAGTCTCTTCAATTCGCGCCATACGTATTGATAAGCAACAGGAGATACTAGAAACTCTCGATTCTACGGAACGCCTCCAAAAACTCTCCGTAATCCTACAGCAAGAGGGCGATTTACTAGAGGTTCAGCAGGGGATTCGACAGCAGATAGAGCGCGAAATGGGAGACTCGCAGCGCGAATTCCTACTACGCGAACAGATGCGAATCATTCAACAAGAGTTGGGAGAACGCGGCGACCCCCTCAACGAAACGGACGAACTTCGCGTACAGATTCGCGCGGCGAAGATGCCCGCGAAAACTGAGGAACGCGCCCTAAAAGAGGTGGATAGACTCGAAAAGATGCCGTTCGCCACCCCTGAAGGAACCATTGTTCGCAACTACCTCGACTGGCTGATAGCGCTTCCTTGGAATACGACGACTCCCGACGATATAGACCTCAGCGAAGCGATAGAGATTTTAGACAGAGACCACTACGGGCTAGAGAAGACCAAAGAGCGAATTGTGGAGTTTCTCGCCGTTCGCAAACTCACCAACACTTTGCGGGGGCCCATTCTCTGCTTTGTAGGACCTCCCGGCGTAGGCAAAACCTCCATAGGCAAGAGTATCGCAGAGGCGTTGGGCAGAAAATTTGTGCGTATTTCACTCGGCGGAGTGCGCGACGAGGCGGAGATACGCGGACATCGGCGCACCTACATTGGAGCGATGCCAGGGCGTATTCTGCAAGGCATGAAGCAGGCGGGAACCCGCAACCCTGTCTTTATGCTCGACGAAATTGACAAATTAGGCATGGATTTTCGCGGAGACCCCTCCTCCGCTCTGCTCGAAGCCCTCGACCCAGAGCAGAACTCCGAATTCAGCGACCACTTCCTAGAGGTTCCCTTCAGCCTCTCGGACGTGATGTTTATCGCAACCGCCAACCTGCTCGAAAACATCCCCCACGCCCTGAGAGACCGCATGGAGGTCATCAGTTTCACGGGATATACGGAAGCGGAAAAGGTCGCGATTGTCGAAAAGTACCTCGATCCAAATCAGCGCGAGGAGCATGGTCTCAAACCGAGTCAGTTCAACCTGACGACCGGAGGGTTAAGCCAACTCATCCGCGAATACACTCGCGAAGCCGGAGTGCGTAACCTTGAGCGCGAAATAGCGACGCTCTGCCGCAAAGTAACGCGCAAAATCGTAGGGAAGACAGCGAGTCGCGTCAAAATTGACACGAAGCACCTCCCCGATTATCTAGGGCAACGCCGCTACTTCTACGGCGTGATGGAGACCGAAGACCAGATAGCGACGGCGACGGGACTCGTCTATACGGAGGTTGGCGGCGATATTATCTCTATAGAGGTCAGCCTGCTCAAAGGACACGAGGGGCGCGTTCAACTCACAGGGTCGCTTGGCGACGTGATGAAGGAGTCGGCTCAGACGGCTTTCTCATTCATACGCTCTCGCGCCGCCGAATGGGGTATTGACGAAGATTTCTACCGAAAGTTAGACGTTCACATCCACGTACCTGCCGGAGCCGTCCCTAAAGATGGTCCCTCCGCAGGTGTAACCATCGCCACTGCAATCGCCTCTGCGCTAACGCGCCGCCCTGTGCGGCGCGACATCGCCATGACGGGCGAGATAACTTTGCGTGGGCGCGTTCTGCCTGTAGGCGGCATAAAAGAGAAGTTACTGGCGGCGCACCGCGCTGGAATTCGCGAGATAATCCTGCCCAAAGAGAACAGTAAAGACCTTGAAGACCTGCCAGAAAACGTGCGAAAAGAGATGACCTTTCACCTTGTGGAACACGCAGACAAGGCTCTGAACATCGCGCTGAGAATGTAGCGAAAGGGGTTCCCTATGTTTGTCGCTATAGCAAGCCTAATCCTATCGTTAGCAGGAAGCCTACCCGCCATGCAAAACGCCATCGAAGAGCCAAAACCGACACTCAATTCGCAAATCGCCCTCCCAAACACGAGTCTACTAACGCAAACGGGCGACATCGCCTCCGCGCTGGTAGAGGGGGTGGACGGCTTCCTGCTAAAAGAGATTGAGAAGGCGGAGAAAAGCCGCGCTGAGCTATGGCGGCGCGAATACGTCAACAGCGCTACCTATCCCGGCTCTGTTCAAAAGAGCAGGGAGCGCCTCGCGCACATACTCGGCGTGAGAGATGCCCGAGTTCCCTTCGATAGCCCGGAACTCGTCAGTACGCTAGAGCGTCCCGCGCTCGTTGCAGAGGGCGCGAACTATCGGGTCTACGCGGTTCGCTGGAAGGTTCTCGACGGCGTGAACAGCGAAGGGCTACTGCTTACTCCCAAGCGAGGCAAACCTAAAGCGCGTATTATCGCTATTCCCGACACAACCCAAACGCCTGAGCAGATAGCGGGACTGACCGCAGGAGTAGCGCCCGAATCGCAGTACGCCCGCCGCCTCGCGGAGAGCGGTTGCGAAGTCCTCGTCCCTGCACTTATTAGCCGCAGAGAACACCCCAAGTATTCCAAACTCAACTACCGTGAATTTCTCTATCGTAGCGCCTTTGAACTGGGGCGACAACTCGTTGGGTACGAGATTCAGAAGATACTGGCAGGTGTTGACTGGTTCGCAAAAGCCAGAGACGGCGTAAAAATCGGCGTTATGGGCTGGGGCGATGGCGGTATGTTGGCGCTCTATGCGGGGGCGCTAGACACCCGAATCGACTCCACCCTCGTAAGCGCCTACTTCGACAATCGCAACCACTGCTGGAGCGAACCGATAGATAGAAACATCTTCGGGCGTCTGGAACGGTTCGGCGATGCAGAGTTGGCGAGCATGGTTTCGCCCCGCGCCCTGACGGTTGAGGCGTGCGCTTTTCCTGAACAGACCATTCCCGGTGGACGGGGAGCGCCTGCTACGGTCGCTACGCCTCCCATGTCGTCCGTGCAAAGCGAGACAGCGAAGGCATCCACATTAGTACAGGATTTCACGCAAAAGCCTCACTTAGAGTTAGTCATTTCAGAGGATGGACACGGCGCTTTTGGGACACAGGCGGGACTGGAATCGTTCTTACACAAGTTAAGCGCAAAACTTGTGGAGAGTAGCGCGTCGCCTCGTATGAAAGCGCCGCTTGAAAACCCCATTGAACGTGAGAATAGGCTTATCACGGAGATAGACAGATTTAACCAGCACCTGCTACTCATAAGCGCGGACGTTCGCAAGGGGTTTATGAAGCGCCTCGATAAATCCTCTCTCGCAAACTACGAGAAGTCGGCGGAGGAGTATCGGGAGCTGTTCGCGAAGGAGGTGATAGGGCGCTTCGACATCCCGCTACTGCCGCCCAACCCGCATACGCGCCTCGCCTACGAAGCGGAAAAATGGCGCGGCTACGAGGTGGTTCTGGACGTGTTTCCGGGCGTAATGGCGTATGGGATTCTCCTACTTCCCAAAGACCTCAAGCCGAACGAAAAGCGTCCTGTAGTAGTGTGTCAACACGGCTTGGAGGGCAGACCGCAACACGTTATCGGAAAGGATAACTTCGAGTACTACAAGGGGTTCGCCGCAGACCTCGCGAATCGCGGCTATATCACCTTCGCGCCGCAGAACCTCTATATCTTCGAGGATAGGTTCCGAACGCTACAGCGCAAAGCCAACCCGCTCGGCAAAACGCTCTTCTCTATTATCGTCCCGCAACACCAACAGATAACGGACTGGCTCAAAACCCTCCCGAACGTAGACGGCGAACGCATCGCCTTCTACGGGCTGAGTTATGGCGGCAAAAGCGCCATGCGAATACCGCCCCTTGTCAAGAACTACTGCCTCTCCATCTGCTCCGCGGACTTCAACGAGTGGGTCTGGAAAAACGCCTCCACGCAGTCGCCCTACAGTTACGCGATAAACGGCGAGTACGAGATTTTCGAGTGGGATTTGGGGAGTACGTTCAACTATGCGGAGATGGCGGCGCTTATCGCGCCCCGCCCCTTCATGGTGGAGCGCGGGCAGTTCGACGGAGTCTCCTCCGACGAAGCCGTCGCCTACGAGTTCGCGAAGGTGCGCCACCTCTATCAAGCGGAGTTAGGAATCGGAGACAGGTGCGAGATGGAAGTCTTCGTGGGACCCCACACCATCCACGGCAAGGGAACCTTCGACTTTCTCGCGAAACATCTGCGCTGGAGGTAGGATAGGCTGAAATGGTAACTCCGTTAACGTGGTTGCTAGACGAAAAGAGCGACGAGGCGCAACTGAACGACCTGCGCCCCGCCATCGAATCCATTGGCGACAAGCATATCACGATAAGCCGCCAAGAGGCGCGTTATGGAACGGTTGAGCGAACACTCTCCCTACACGCCTCCCCGACGTTCGCTTACGGCTCCATTGAGTTCGTCAAAGCGGTTCGCCCTGACTTCTATCCCGGTAAGTGGTGCGACTGGACGGAACTTCGTTGCGATAGGTACTTCGCGAAACTTGGCGAACTTTTGTTAAGCGACGATTATGTTCTGCTCCCCGCTTTTGAGGTTATAAGAAGGCTAGACGGCATTTTGAAGGATTGGGGAAGCGTCTTTTTACGCCCTTGCCGCGCCGACAAACCGTTCTCAGGCTTCGTCGCTAGCCGCGATACGCCAAACGACCTAGAAAGACGCTTCGAGAAAATGGCAGCGCACGACCTCGTAGTTGTTGCGCGAGTAAAGCCGATAGAAGCCGAATACCGCATGGTAGCGGTGCGCGGTAAGGGCGTTGTCGCGACCTCTCAGTATATGCAGGAGGGAGAGTTCTACAGTCAGTCGAAGGTTCCAGCGGAGGCGTTGAGGATTGCGGAGGCGGTTATACAGATTTTAGGAGACGATTTTCCCGACCCGATGTATATCGTAGACATCGCCAAATCTCAAGGCGCTTACCGTCTGCTAGAGATAAATGGCTTTAGTTACGCCGTCCTGTACGCTTGCGATTTGGAAGCTACCGTCCGCGCCGCGCATGAAGAAGCGTTACGCGAGTGGCGCGACGCGCAAAACTAGAGATACATCCCAACGAACCATGCTCACACGCACACTCTTACTAAACCTAGCCGCCAATAAAAAGGCGGAGCGACTTATCCGCAATAATCGCCTATCCTCTCGCATGATAACGCGATTCGTGGCGGGCGAGACCATCGAACAGGCTATCGCGCCCGTAAAAGCGCTCAATGCGCTGGGCGCTACCGCCTCCCTCGATTTGCTGGGCGAGAGCGTGACGAGTGAAGCGGACGTGGAGGCGACGGTTCAGACATACCTCGCGCTTGTTCAAGTTTTGCGAGAAAACAGCCTCAAAACCACCCTTTCCGTAAAGCCCACCGCCCTCGGTCTCGACATCAACGAAGACCTGTGCGAAAAGAGTTTGACGCGCCTGCTGAACGCCGCCGCGCCCGACCTCTTCATTCAGATAGACATGGAGGGTTCGCCACACACGCAGGGAACGCTCGACATCTTCTACCGCCTACGCGCACAGTATAAGAACGTCGGCGCGGTGATACAGGCGTATCTCTACCGTAGCGAAGCGGATATTGAGGAGATGATAAGGGTTGGCGGGCGCGTTCGTCTCTGCAAGGGCGCGTATAAGGAGTCTGCGGACATCGCCTACCCCCAGAAGTCGGAGGTAGACTCGAACTACGTTCGCCTGATGAAACGCCTGCTGGACGCAGGAAATTTTCCCGGACTGGCGACGCACGACGCGAACATTATCGAACTCGCAAAAGTCTACCTCCACGATAACGACATTCCGAAAGAGCGATTCGAGTTTCAGATGCTGTACGGCGTGCGCCGCGACCTGCAAGCGCAACTGCTTAAAGAGGGGTACAACCTGATGGTCTACACGCCTTTCGGAGAGCATTGGTATCCGTATTTCATGCGACGGCTTGCCGAACGCCCCGCAAACCTGCTGTTCGCGCTCAAGAGCCTGTTCTATCGTTAAGCCACATCCAGAGTTCGTTCGGAGCGCGGGGTATGAAGTCCGGCTCTGCGGCGAGCAGGCTCTCGTAGTCGGCGGTCTCCGCCCACGCCGCCGAGATAGCGACGACGCCCGCCTCTCGCGACGAAACGACATCATACGCGACATCTCCCACGTAGCCAACTTCGCTCCCCTGCAAACCCCAACCCTCCGCTATCTGCCGTATCTGTTGCGCTTTCACGCTTCCCGTCGGCGAACCCGTTCCTATCCGCTCGAAGAACCGTTCCACGCCCGTATGTCGCGCCGATATTTTCATCGTGCCCATCCCCTTGCCCGTCACAATCGCAAGACGAACGTCGTCCGCCTTCAAGCGGTCTAGCAGGGAGAATATGCCCTCGAAGGGCGAAACGCAGGAGTCGTGAAGAGCCTCATACTCCTGATAGTAGTACTGCAAAGCCTCTTCCCACTGCTTCGGCATAAGGCGCTGAAAACTGCCCTCTTCGCTGGGTCCGAAGGTCTCGCACACCTCCGCATCCGAAAACTCCCGCCCCAAGTAACGCCTATAGACTCTGCGGAAGCCCTCTATACAGATAGGGAGCGTGTTGGCTAAAGTGCCATCGAAATCGAAAATAATCCCTTTCAAACGCATTAATTCGTCTCTCCTAACTCGGCTAGTAGTTCGTTTTTATCCTGTTCGCTCATAAATCTATCCAGTTGCGTCGCGGTAGCCATATCTCCCATGACGTTCACGGCGGAGCGGCAACGGGCGATTATCCAGTCTACCGGAATAATCAGCGCCAGCGCGGGAACGACCATCGCCTCCGGCAGTCCCGCCGCCGATAGCACGAGCGGCAACATGATTAGCCCCGCTTCAGGGATTCCCGCCACGCCCGCCCCCGCCATTATCGAGGCGAACACGACGACCATCTGCTGACTGAACCCTAAATCGAAGCCCCGCGCCTGCGCCAGAAAGAGCGCGGTCATCGCCTCGTAGAGCATGATTCCGTCGTGGTTCAGGTTGGTTCCCACGCACGCGGAGAGCCGGGCAGACTGGTCGGAGACGCCCATCTCCTTGAGGCAGCGCAGGGTTATCGGAACCGTCGCGAGACTGCTGTTCATGGAGAGCGCGGTGAGTATCGCGTTCGCGCCCTTGCCGAGAAACGTCTTGGGCGGCTTCCTGCCCATCGCCCACGCGATAAACGGATAGTAGAGGAGGGAGTGTATCGCCAGCCCCGCCAGTATCACCAGCAGGAAGCCCGACAACAGTCCGAACACGCCTAGCCCGGACTTTCCCACGACATCCGAGACCACAAGGCAGACCGCGAAAGGTATGAGGCGTATCACGTAGGCGAGCATCTGTATCAGCGTCTGGTACACGATACTCACCACATCCTCAATGATATGGAAGCCGCCCTCGCCCCTTTTCTCTCGCTCCTCCTTGACATGGCGCAACGCCGCGCCAATCAGTAGCGCCATGAGAACAATCGAGATAACGCTGTTTTTCTGGAACGGGTCTACCACGTTTTCGGGGATATACGCCGCGAAGTTCTTGAGGGGGTCGAGCGTTGGCTTTACGTCGGCGGGGGCGGTAGGCAGTTTCGCGGAAGACGCGCCTTTCACCTGCCCCAGCAATCGCTCCACCTTGCCGCGCCACATAGCGCCGGGATGGAACGTGTTCATTATCCCCAAGCCGATGGTCATAGCGACAGTCACGTTCAGCGTGCAGATAGCGATAAGTCGCGCTCCCCGCCGTAGTGTGATGCGCGTTTTGAGGCACGAATCGAGGATGGCGAACAGAATGAGGGGCGTGGCGAGCGTTTTCAGGAGGCGAATGGCGAGTAGCCCTATCTGCCCGAAACTCTCGGTGGGTATCCACTTCGCGCCCGCTTGCTTCATCGCGCCCATGATAACGCCAAGTATCACGCCGCCTAGCACCTGAGCGTAGAGGGGGAAGCGCCGTTTTGTTGTTGTGGGTTCGTCTGCTATGGTTTTTGCCTTTTTCTCAAAAAATGCGGGCGGGGTAGTCAGGAAAGCGTTGGTTCCACTCACTCAAACCTAAGACGGAAACATTGATTCGACTTCGCCACGCCACCGACTTTGGAGGCGCGATTTGCGATTTTATTTTGTGTGAGAAAGCGAGCGTAAGAGCGGAATCTATACGACGCGGAGGCTCGAAGACCAGAATATAGCGGACTGTCTCAGGTAGAGGGTCTCCTTGCCAGCCGAAAAACGCAGAGGTTCCAAAAAACTTGGAGCGCATTTTCAGGGAGAAGGCGGCGCTTTTCATTTCCGAGACAAATCGCCGCTGATTTCCTCCGCGCCATTTAGGTTCCATACGAGCGGGATTCCAACTCTTCACCTCTAGCCAGATAGACTCGTCCGGGCTGTCTTCTATGCAAAAATCCACGCCAGACCAGAACGTATTACGCGGCGCTTCGTCGTGCTTGACAACGCTTTGCGCCCTCGTAAAATCGAACTCAATGCCGCTCTCCTTAAATACGCTCACCGTTGCGGTTCCTCCCTGTCGAGCGGGTCAACTCTCTGTCGTAGAGCGAAGCGTACTGGTCTAGCACAGGGTTTGGCGCGAGGAGTGTAAAGTCGTCGGTTGGATGTACCCGCGTTCCCTCCGCCGTCGGCTCCAATGCGAAGAAGCGAACGTCATCGCTCGCTTTCGCCTGTAAGTCCAGCTCCTTGAGGATAACGTAACTGTGCGTCGCGAGAAACACCTGCACGCCGCTTCGCGCCAACTCTAGCAGAGCGCCGACAACCTCATCCATCAGAACGGGGTTCAGATTGACCTCCGGCTCATCCCAGAAGAGAGTCGCGCCTGGAGCCAGCCAACCGTTTTTGTAGAGTTGTAGAAGCGTCGCGATTTTCCGCACTCCCTCCGCCACAAGCGGCATAGGCAGTCGCCCCTTCTCGGTAGCGAGATAGAACCTACCGTCGTCGTCGCGCTCAATGTCGCCCTTCAAAATCGGCGACAACTTCTCAACGATACGGGACTGTTCGGTTCCGTTGCGTCGCTCGAGGCGTAGCAGGTTCACTATATCGCTACACGTTGTGTCGAAATCAAGGCGTACCTCTTCGTAAGCCTCCGTAAAACCTTTAGTATGTCCCATCATATCAATAGAGGGGATAAATACGGGGCGTATTTCCATCGGGGGAAGTGGTACGCCTTGCTTTACATCTCCATTTCTTTCTAAAACATAAGTCCACCGTTGCCCACCGTAATAACCTTCTACCGACGCGCTATATTCGCCTGTTCCTAAGCGTATTAGTACGCTTAGATTGCTCATTATTACGCTTGGATTTCTTAATTGAAATAATCCCGATAACGCAAAATAAATATGGCTCTTCTGAGCTACCGCTAATTGGACAGCGTACATAGCCTTCATCAAATGCGTCTTGCCCGTGCCGTTCTCGCCTACAAAGACGTTGACACCCGCAGAGAACTCAAGGCTCGCCTCTTGAAACGCCGTGAAGTTACGCAGGGTTAGATTTTGATGGTAAGGGAAGTTAGACATTTTCGCTCAACGACTTGCTTTCCGTAATAGAGGCGCTGTTCCGCCTTTAAGTGTATTGTGCATTTTTTTCGCGTGTTTCGCGTGTTTCGCGGACTC
>CAIJLM010000585.1 GCA_903821495.1 uncultured Chthonomonas sp.
AGAAAATCGTATTGAGGTAGAAGGTAGTTCAGGATGGTGAAGATACTCTTCTTTATTTCGCCTGCGTACTCTGTACCGCCGATGAGTATGAGGCGTTTTGCGAGGTGAATAACGACGAAGGTCTCCGAACTGGTTCCATCTTCGGCGGGGATAGCCTTGCAACCCGGCGCGTCTATAATGGTGAATCCTTCGCCCAACAGTGTGGCGGCTTCTCCTGTGTCGGTTCCGAACATATTGGGGCGCACGAAGAGTTGACGTGCGAAGAGGCTGTGCCATGCGTACTCCGTGACGACGCGCACAGGGAGGCGGTAGCGGGCGTCTGCGCCGCCGAATACCTCTTGACTGTAGACGGTTTTGCCGTTTAGGTGAGTACAGACCCGCTTCCAGAGGCTCTGAAATTGGGCTTCCGAGAGGGGGTTGTTCACCTTTCCCCACCAGACCTGCTCTTTTGTGTGGGGTTCCTCTACTATGTATTTGTCTTTGGGCGAACGCCCTGTGAACTTTCCTGTCTCTACCACAAACGCCCCGTTATCCGCCAGCAAGCCTTCGTTTAGGCGGAGAGCGTGTTCCACAAGCGTCGCGGGCTCCAGATTCTTGTGTATTGTGGCGAGTCCTATAAGACCCGCATTTTGTAAACTATTCCAATCCATAAAGGGGTGTCCTCTTTTCTCTTTTAGCGTTGTTTTGGGCGCAGTCCGGTCTGTTCTTTTTTTCACAGACTTCTAGGTATAGTTTACCCCAAAGCGTCCGCCTATAGAATCGCTATGGACTCAGTTCCCGATTCGGGAGAAGGGCTTATCTTTTAGGTGGTTAGGTTCTTGCGATAGGCTTGTCAAAATAGGGAGAGGAGTCTTCGTGGTTTGAGATTTGAGGGCTTTGCCGTGCTACACTTTTTATGAACACAGAGGTATTATAACTGGTAGACCATATCGCTCTGTTCCGGGCGGCGATTGTGGCGGAGATAGTCTCTGCGTATTCGGCAACGGGCGGTCTCTACTTCTGGTCGTACCGTTTGAGGGTAGGGGGTTACTTTATTTGCAGGTCGTGTCGGAGGTCATTCATTACGTGTAGAATATACTTTTTATTGTACGTGTCGCCATGTTCGAGCGCGTTCTGTAGAACAGGAAGCATCCACTTATTGCTTTCGGGGCTAAAGCTGTTCGTTTCGCTCCAGTCCCCACTCTCATCCACCTGGAATCCATCGAAATACAGCGCCCGCATTTCGTCCGTATGGATATAGATGAAGCGGGTTCCAGAGGGTTCCCACAATACGCATCGCGGCGCGTACTCATCTCCCATGAACTGCTCCTCGCCTTGTGCAACCGTGGCGCTTTGTGCAAATCTTCGCAGATTTGTAACGGTTCCGGTATACTCCGCCGCAAAGAATCCAAGTTGTTGTACAAAGCGCACTCGGTATTCGCCATTAGGAGAATCGGCTAGTATGACGGTTCTTTGTAACGTGATGATGGTATAGAAGCAATAGAGTAGTATTAATATCCGAACGAGCCTTTTTTGCGTTAATGTCACTTTTTCATAAGCCTTCCCCCGCCAATGCGCCTACAGGGATGTGAGCGATAGATTACCATTTAGTAGTTATATTCATAGTCGGGCTTGTCCTCTTTCGGCACGCAGGATTTTATGAACAGGGAGGTATAATAACGATAGACCCTAGGCTTACCGCGCTTTAGCGTCGACAAATCCCTCAAAGAGAGATACAATGGCAGACCCCAAACTTTCCCGCGAAGAGATGATACAGCAGGATGTAGCCGACCTCAAAAGCCTCGGCTATACTCAACAACTCTTTCGCGAGATGGGTGGTTTTTCCAACTTTGCTATCTCATTTTCGATAATCTCCATACTTACTGGCGCGGTGTTGCTCTATGGGACAGGGTTGAAATTCGCTGGACCTGTTATCAACTCGCTGGGGTGGCCCCTTGTCAGCCTATTCACTCTGCTGGCGGCGGCGAGCATGGCGGAGATAGCGTCGGCGTACCCGACAGCGGGAGGTCTCTATTTTTGGTCGTACCGTTTGGGCGGTAAGGGATTCGCTTGGGTGACGGCGTGGTTCAATATGGTCGGGCAGGTGACGGCTACAGCGGCGATAAATATGGGGGCGGCAATCTACTTTGTCGGGGCGGTAACGCGCCTGCTACACATTCCTGACGACTATAAAATCCCAGTGTTTGGCTCTCTCTCGAACTGGTATTTTCAAATCTGCGTGATGGTTATGCTACTGATACCGCAGGTTCTTATTAACGCTTTTGGGATACGTCTCACTGCGAAACTGAACGGTATTAGCGTGTACTGGCATCTCATTGGGGTACTGGTTATCGTTGGGTTTCTGACCTTCTTTGGGAAACACCACAGTGATATAGGTTTTCTGTTTCAGTATACCAACTCGGTTACACCGCTGGACGCCTCTTCCGCTTTGATACATGAGCAGAGCGTTCCTGCGCTTGTGATTGGGGCGTATAGCATGCCTTCACCGCTGTTCGCCCTCTTTCCATTCCTCAAATCGTTTTATAACGCCGCGCCGTTCGCGCTTATCTTTACGCTAGGGCTACTGCAAGCCCAGTGGACATATACGGGGTACGATGCCTCGGCGCACGTAGCGGAAGAGACGATAATGGCGCGAAAGAACTCCGCATGGGGCATATTCCTCTCTGTGCTGGTGTCGGCGGTAGCGGGATATATTCTTCTGCTTGTGCTAACGTGGTGTATTCCCAACAGAGATATTGCGAAGACCGCGAATGACGCCTACCCCGTCCTCTATATCGCTACAGAGAATCTTTCCGCGTTTATGGCGAACCTTGTGGCGGTGATTATCGGCGTGGCGATGTGGCTGTGCGGCTCGTCATCCATTGCCTCAATGTCGCGAATGTGGTACGCTTTTTCGCGTGACAACGGTATGCCTGGGGCGCGACTGATTAAGCAGGTTCACCCCAAATACCATACGCCGATATGGGCGATTGTTATATCAAGCCTCTTCTCGGTGGTGATATGCCTCTATGCGGCGGCATATACGCTGATAACTTCCATAAGCACGATTGCGCTCTATATCGCCTATATTTTGCCCGTGTTTTTGAACTGGCGCAACAAATTGCGCCGCAAAGGAGAGTTTACGACCCCCCAAACCGCGCCTTGGAACCTTGGCAAGTGGGGCGCGACTATCAATTTTATTGCGATTGCTTGGGTGGTCTTGATTTCTATAATGTTTAGCATTCCGCCGAATGAGCTTGTTCTATGGACGATGTTGATAATGCTCGTCAAGTTGGGGTTATATTGGCAGTTCTGGGCTAAGAAGCGGTTTACGGGCCCCACGCCAGACGATGAGGCGGAGTTGCGGCAGGAGATGATATGATGCGAATTGGGAGCGTTCCCTACCTTAATGCGAAGCCGATGGTGGACTGGTTTCACAGCCCTGAGTGCGATAGACCCGTAGAGGTGGTATACGCGGTTCCTTCGCGCCTTGCCGAGATGCTGAGAGAGGGGAGCGTTGATGTCGCCAACGTCTCTATTTTTGAGACGTTTCAGAACCCTGACCTTATACTGATACCCGACCTCTCTATTTCCGCGTGTGGGGCAGTTAAGAGTGTTCGCCTCTTTTCAAAAAAACCTCTGCACGAGATTGAGAGCGTAGCCTTAGACACCAGTTCATTGACCTCAAATGCGCTGTTGCGTATTTTGTTGAAAGAGCGGTTCGGCATTACACCCTGCT
>CAIJLM010000586.1 GCA_903821495.1 uncultured Chthonomonas sp.
CATCGACCCGGAACTGAACGCGGTCGTCATCCGCTGGTTCGACCACGCCCGAGAAGTGGCGAGCGGTCCGCTCCCCGATGGTCCGTTCCGTGGTGTGCCCACCTTGTTGAAAGACCTGTGGGCGCATTACGCCGGCCAGACGCTCAGCAAGCACTCCTAACGCAATAGCCATAAGCACGCTTGACTTTCCCGCGCCGTTGTCCCCTAAAATCAGGTTGACGTTCGGCAGTTTCGGAGTGGGATGCGAACCGCGCTTTCGTCCCGGATACTGAAAGTCAAGCGAGAGATACTCAAAACACCGAAACTCATGCGCCTCTAATTTATGGATATACATTACCTACTCCTCACGAGCGTTCGGACGGACGTTTTGCACCCGCTGATTCGGACGAGGCGCGTCGCCATACGCCGCCTCCTCCACCGCCTGCACGACCTTCTGCGCTCCCGTGCGTAGCAGTCTGCGGAAGCGGTCGCCGCCCGAAGAAGAGGGCGCGGGCATGACGGTATCGGGTGTAGGAAGCGGCTGGAAAGAGCCGGACGGGTTCAGAGACTGCACCGCCTGTTCAATTTTGGAGGGGATACCCTCCATCGTCTTGAGGAGCGCCTCCGCCGCGGCGCGTTGCGGCTCTCCCAGTCGTCGGTTCATTCGCTCGGAGAATCGTTCGAGATAGAGTCGCCCCGCGTCAGAGTTCTCTAGCGGGGTATCGAATGAGGAGGCGAAGGCGGGCGGGTTCGGCGGCGCTAACGGCGGGACTACGGGCGGCGCGTTCAGGGCGCGGATAGCGGGGGTATGCTCAGTGTCGGAAAGCCCCGCCAACGGTAGTTCACGCGCCTCCTCTATCTCCAAAGATTCGCTAGAGGTAGCGATACAGCGCAGGTGTTCCGCGCCGGAGAGGAGTTCGCGTATCAGGCGCGAAACCTGCGGGACGGCGTTCGCATCGTCCAGAATCAGCAGGCAACGCCTATCCGCAAGCCAGTCGCGGACTTCGGTGAGCGGCGAACTGTCGGTAGGAAGCGTAATGCCGAGCGCGGAGGCGATTTCCGTAGCCGCGCCCTCAATGTCCTTCGCCCCCTTGAGTTTTACGTACCAGACCCCGTCCGGGAACCACTCCGCCTTATACGCCGCCGCTTGCAGGCTGAGGCGCGTCTTTCCTACTCCGCCGGGTCCTGTTATCGTCAGCGCGGGCTTTTCGCCCATTGCAAGAAACGAGGCGATACGCTCCAACTCCTTTGCGCGTCCCACAAAACTGGTGCGCTGAACGGGTAGGTTATTGGGCGGCGTTTCCAGAGTAAGCGGCGGCGGAAATTCGCGGCGCTTCATATTAGGGTGAAACACCTGATAGAGGCGGTGGGGCATCCCTTGGTCTTTGAGGCGCATCTCGCCTAAATCGGTGAACTCGATTTTAGAGTCGGCTCTATCCCCCAACGCCTGACAGGTCTCTTGAGAGACGAGAATCTGTCCGCCGTGCGCCGCCGCCGAGATATAGGAAGCCCGATTGACGGTGGGCCCAAAGTAGTCGTTGTTCTGCACGAAGGGTTCGCCTGTGTGCAGCCCCATGCGAACGAGGGGAGCGCCTACATCGCCGGGCCAGGGGTAGGTAGCGAGCGCGACCTGCGCGAAGATAGAGCAGTAGAGCGCGGCTTTGCTATCGGAAAACGCAACCATGAAAGCGTCGCCTTCGCTCTTCACCTCATAGCCCCCAAAGCGGTCTATGGAGTTTCGTAGTATCGCGTCGTGAGTCTGCCAAACAGGGATAAATGCGTCGCCATGCTGTTCCCAAAGGCGTGAAGAGCCGTAGATGTCGGTAAACATCAGGGTGACGATACCCGTCGGGAGTCTCTTTTTTGCGGGGGCGTAAGTTGTCATGGTTACGTTTTTGACCTAACCCTCTGTCCGCAGGGGAGAGGAATACCTGTAGAGCAGGCGGACGTTGAAGAGCTACTCGCTCGTCTCCTCTCGCTCATATCCGATGAAATCGCCCCCCTCAAGGCTCTCGTCCTCCCGCTCTTTGGTGAGGCGTTTGTCTCGTGGAACGGCGATGTCCATGCTCCGCCCGATGCTTCGCAAGGGGATGGGGTGCAAGGGGAGAGGGTCTTCGCTGTTCGTAGCGGTTAGCCGCTCCGCCACCCACTCCTCCAACTGCTTCGTGAATCGCGCTACCACTTCGGGACGCTCATGCACGAGGTTGACGAGTTCGCCCGGGTCGTTGTACAGGTCGTAGAGTTCGAGGTCGCTGTTCCCGTGTAAATCAGGAACCTCTAGCGGATAGATAAACTTCCACTGGTTTGTGCGAATACCTCGCTTCTTCATCCACGTGTTTTCCGTGATATGAATAAAGTCCGTAGAGCCGCGTTGGGTGGCGGCGGGGCTATTGATGAGCGGAAGAAGGCTCTTCCCGAACATCTTTTGCTGTTCC
>CAIJLM010000587.1 GCA_903821495.1 uncultured Chthonomonas sp.
GCCAACCATCTCTTCCAGTCGCTCTTCGGCGTGTTGACGGCGTAGCTCAAGCGTCTTTTCGAGGTTAGCGCGGGCGTTCGGGGGCGCGGGGAGTATTTCGATTCTCAGGTCGCGGCTCATATCCGTGTGGCGTATCAGGAAGCCAGTCTGCTCTAGGAGGCTGATAGCCACGCGCAGTCGGGTCTCCGCGCCCGGCTTCAATGCGTCCGCTCCGAGCGCCTCCGAGAGAATCTCCTCTACGTTAATCAGTCCGGTTCCCCGCCCTAAACGCGCTTTCAGCGCCCGATAGGCATCTCGCGCTATTTCGAGAGTGACATCCCCCTGATGCAACCAGCGGTTCAGGTTCGTTTTGTCGCTTGGGGCGGCGAGTAGCGTACAGCGAGAGGGTTTGCCATCCCGTCCGGCTCTACCCGCCTCCTGCGTGTAGGCTTCTAGCGATTCTGGCAGGGTGAAGTGAACGACGAGGCGCACGTTCGCCTTGTCTACGCCCATCCCGAAGGCGACTGTCGCGACGATAATACGAACGCGCCCCAGCATGAAGCGCTCTTGCGTCTCCTTACGCTCCTCCCTCTCCATTCCGGCGTGATAGTACGCGGCGGGGAATTTCAGTCTATTCAGGAACTCGGCTAACTCTTCGCAACGGTTGCGGGAGTTTGCGTAGACTATGGCGGAGCCGGAGGTCTCCTTGCAGATTTCGGCGAGGCGGCGCATCTTCCGCTCGGCGTTGGCGCAACGAAAAACCTCTAGCCTAAGGTTGGAGCGAAATAGCGGCGCGTTGATGGGCTTCAAATCGCGCCCCAGTTGCGCGGCTATCTCGGCTTGCATCTCTTGGGTGGCGGTGGCGGTCAGAGCGAGTAGAGTAGGGGAGTTCCCGCTCTCCTCAAGGGCTTCGAGCGCCTTGCGAATGAACAGGTAGTCGGGGCGAAAGTCGTGCCCCCAAGCGCTAACGCAGTGCGCCTCGTCTACAACTACGAGCGACAGCCCTACACGTTGTAACAGGCGGAGGAAGTTTTGCTGGCGCAGGCGTTCGGGAGCGGCGTAAATCAGTTTGAACTCCCCATTTTCGATTCCGTTTAATCTTCGCTTCAACTCCTCTGACTCCACGCTACTGTTGATGAGAGTCGCTTGCGGGTAGACGGCGGGAGGGAGTCCGTCGAGCTGGTCTTGCATTAGGGCGATAAGGGGCGAGATAACGAGAGTGGGGCGCGGTAGGAGGAGCGAAGGCAGTTGATAGGTGAGCGATTTTCCTGCGCCGGTCGGTAGTACGCCGAGCGTGTCGCCCCCTGCCATGACCTGCGTTATAATCTCTTCTTGATAGGGGCGGAACTCTGTATGACCGAAGTAGAGTTCCAGCGCTTCGTGCAGATTCATGCTCTCTTCCTTGCGTTGTGTGAGCGAGTCACTCGTGTTCGCGCTCAGAAGACTCGTCCGTTCTGTCAAGTATCACCCTGTCGTAGATAGCGCGTAACGGGAACGAGATACCCGCGCTCTCCACCGTTAGCAACCTATCCAGTCCGAGAGAGACGTTGTAGGCGTTTTGCCGTCTATGCGTCGGAAGGCTTCCACGATAGCGTCATCCCCTCAGCCCATGCCCGATATTCTACCCCTTTTGGCGAGTTTGCAGTCTGTTCTTACGAAAACTCAATGCTACCAACTTTACCACATTGTCCTAGCGGCGTTTGTCATGTTCGGCGACATCACGCAACACAGCATTTTACGTATACATCACAAAAGCCCTCGTAACCTGAGTATGTGGTAGAATGTATACATAACTGAGAGATTTTGTAAGCCAATCAAAGGCGAACGCAGGAGATTTAAGTGAAGTTTATTGAAGACATAGGGGAGGACAAACTCAGAGGGGCTTTTTATACGCCTCCTCCAATGGTAGAGGCTTGTATTAGTCGGCTCTCCTCTCTTACAAACACGCTTGGGTATTTGAAAATACTTGAACCTTCCGCTGGGGATGGAGCGTTTATTCGAGGACTGCAAAAATTTTTAAGAGATGTGCCGATGTCATCTCCAGATATGACCTGTGTGGAATTACTCGGTAGCGAGGCGGCGCAATGTGAACGTGAATTGGCGCGTTGTGGTATTGAGGGCGAGGTTGTATCGGGTAGTTTTTTTGAATGGGCATTCAATAATACAGAGATTTATGACGCTGTTCTTGGGAATCCTCCTTTTGTCCGTTACCAGTTTGTTCCTGATAGAGATAGGATGCTCGCCGAAATTATGCTTCGAGCGGAAGGACACGACCTACAAGGAGTCTCTAATCTCTGGATACCTTTTGTCCTTCTGAGTTTAAGGCGCTTAAGAGCGGGTGGCGCGTTCGCTTTTGTACTGCCGAATGAACTACTTTCAACCATTTCCGCAGGGCAAGTGCGTCATGCCCTACTGCGTGACTTCGATTCTATAAGGGTGGATAGTTACCCTCGCGGCGCATTTCCTGATATATTGCAAGATGTTCTAATCGTCAGCGGCGTTAAGACCGAGAAAAGCGCATTGTCAAGGCAGGTGACTTTTAGCGAGTATAGACAGGGAACCCTCGCTGAGTGGCATTATCAAATACCCATTTCTAACACCGGATGGACGCACTATTTTCTTACATCCGCCCAATCGGAAGCGCTCGCTCTAGCGGAATGTCTTACAGGGTTTCACCGTTTGGGGAAAGTCGCGACGATTGGGGTAGCGATAGTGACGGGAGCAAACGACTTTTTTACGGTGGATGACAGCGTTGTGAAGGAGTATCAATTAGGCGAATGGGCGCGTCCGCTTCTCTCTCGCACCGCAGATAGTCCGGGTATCGTTTTTACTCAAAATGACCATGAATCCCTTCAACAGCAGGGTAAGAAGGCATGGTTGTTGGATTTCGCTTCAGAAAGACCTGACCCGACTTGCTATGAACACGCTAAACGATACTTGGCGAAGGGAGAGGAGATGGGGTTGCCTTCCAGATACAAATGCCGTATCCGCTCTCCTTGGTATCGAGCGCCCCACATAAAACAGGGCGCGTTAATGATGGCGAAACGATGCCACCAACACCACCGCTTAATAATTAATAAGCCAGGAGTCTTTACAACGGATACCATCTATCGAGGAGAGATGAAAAAGGAGTTTGAGACTATGGCGGACAATCTCGTTTCAGGCATTCACAACTCCGTCACCCTGCTCTCCGCCGAAATTGAAGGTCGCGCTTATGGCGGTGGGGTGTTGGAGTTAGTTCCTTCTGAAATTAGCCGGTTGTTAGCGCCAGTAGTGGATACGCATCCCTACCTACAACGCTTGGATACTATTAGCCGTAATGCTGGCGGACAACAGGATAAAGAGGACACTCTCATCAACGCCACAGACCAATTACTATGCGACCTTATACCGGGATACAGCGAGATTTTGCCCTCTATAAGCCAAGCCAGAATCTCTTTACGGGACAAGCGTTTCAAAGGTTAAAACGCGCATCGCGTTTTAGGGAGCCCATGCCGGTTTATCTGTCTGAATGGTTAGCGCAAAGTCGCCGTGCGTGTCACGCTCGATAACCACCCAATCGTTGATGTATGAGGTCATCCTAAGCCTTTCGCCTAAATCACTTCCCCAAGACAAAACTGTCGGTACATTGTTTTGCCCCGCTTCACGATGAGGAGCATGGTCAATTTGCAACGGTAATTTCCCCAAACTCACGCCGCTGATGGCAACGTCAAAATCACTAATCGCCTCTTCAACCTGCCTGCCGTTTCTGGTTTGAGTTTGCCAGTCAAGCCCCGCAAAAAAGTCGCGTCGGAAAAATGTTCTATGGTCTATGTCATGATGCGCTTGCGACAATCGTAATTTCCCCGTTGGGTTTGTGTTCGTTTGCA
The DNA here is from genome assembly GCA_903821495.1 of uncultured Chthonomonas sp. Taxonomy (GTDB): domain Bacteria; phylum Armatimonadota; class Chthonomonadetes; order Chthonomonadales; family Chthonomonadaceae; genus CAIJLM01. Next base: position 3,849 of record CAIJLM010000587.1, read on the forward strand.
CTTGTTGAGCGTCAGAAGAGAGTAATCGCTTACACCAACGAAGCGGAGTAACATAGGTATGAACAGGCGCGGGAGCGGGAACAGCGTCTAGTACGGGGTGTAGCGCTCTTGCACGTCTGGCAGGAGTCCATATCGCGGGGCGCGTTCCTAATTTTTGAGAACGCGGGGCGGAAGTAGTTCCTCCTGTCCGTTGAGCGGGCGGTTCAGGCTTCCTGATAATCCCCTCAAGAAGTAGCGTGTCAATGTCGCCCTGCGATTGAATAGCGAAAATGCTTTGTTCCGTTAGCGTTCGCCACCGTTCGGTAGCCGCCGCGATTTCTTGGAGCGTGTCGGCGTCATCCCCCTCACGGCTGTCCATTATTACCGCCGCTTCGACATTCCGCCCCAATCCAGGCAATGTGAGGTTGCCAGAACCAATAACGGCGGTAACGGAGCCATCCGAACGAGTGATATGCAGAGTTTTGGGGTGGTACAGCGCATTAGAGTAGGACACTATCGTTAAACTCGCAGACGCTTTCCCCTGTATTAGTGCGAGGGTCTTTTCGAGGTCAGTGGAGGAGAGAGAACCCTCTCTATCAGAGCCAAGCGCGATATGAACAGGGAAATCGCAATCTATCGCCTCCGTAAGCGCTTCCGAGAATGGGGCTAGCGCTTCATAAGCGTAATAACCGCTCTGCACTCGGAATCCTTGAATACCGCTTACAAGGTTATTTTCCAGCCACCATCCAATTGTATGTTCTCTATTCCCAGACCCGGAATCTATATAACGCGCCACTGCTCCACCCCTTCGCTTTTACTCTAGCCCCTCTTCAAACATTTGAACAAGCCTCTGTAAAGGAAGCCCGACAGCCTTGCAGATATGTCGCAACTCTGAGAGGTCAAGCACCCTTTGCCCTGATTCGTAGCGACTCACAAAAGATTGCGGCTTGCCGATGCGTTCGGCAAGGTTAATTTGTGTTAGATCAGCCTCTTTTCTCATTTGACGTAGAAGAGAGCGAAGCATTTCTTGTTCCGGTGTGTAGAGGCTTTTTTCCATCACAAGCGTATTATACGGACTATGTTCAGAATATGCAGGAATTAGATAATTCCAGAGTACCCCTTGACGCTTCCTTTCATTTTACGTATACTCTTCCCACTATGTCCGACACGCCGCAAACCACAAAATCCCTAACTCCCTCCGTCCCGCGAAACTACGCGGGAAACACGCCCCTGCTCAAGCAGTACTTCGCTACGCGCCTCGAAAACCTGGGCGTGATACTGCTTATGCGAGTCGGCGATTTCTACGAAGCGTATGGCGAAGACGCGGAGATTTGCGCCCGCGAACTCAACATCACGCTCACAGGGCGCGAGGATGGCGGCGTGCGCGTCCCTATGGCGGGAGTGCCGCACCACGCCTACGAGCGCTACCTTGCACGGCTTATTGCGAAGGGGTTGCGCGTCGCCATTATGGAGCAGATAGAAGACCCCAAGTACGCGAAGGGGCTGGTCAAACGGAAAGTGACGCGAGTCGTAACGCCCGGCACAATTCTCGAAGACACAATGCTCGACTCGACAAGCAATAACTACCTTGTGGCGGCAGTGGTAGGCGATTCAGTGGCGGGGCTAGGCGTGGCGGACATATCAACGGGCGAATTTCTGACCACCGAGTTGGGCGGGGAGCGCTGGATTGATAAGGTGATGGACGAACTTCAACGCCTCGAACCTGCGGAAGTCCTTGTCCCTGATACCCTTGAACCGGAGATACTAAACCTCATCCGCTCTGCAAGTTCCGCAACGGTGACAACCTTCTCGCCTCGCGATTCAGGAGTCCTCTCTCGCTTTCGCCACAGCCGAGACCTCCTGATACATCACTTTAACACGCAGTCGCTACGCGGCTTTGGATGTGAAGAGTTTAGCGTAGGGCTAGACGCTTGCGCCCTTGTGCTTCGCTACCTTGAACAGACTCAGGCGAACGCGCTCCCCCATATCCGAAGCCTTAGCGCCTACTCTGCGCGGGACTTTATGACGCTAGATGCGCCCGCCCGCCGACACCTCGAACTGACTAACTCCCTCTCCGACGGAAGCAAGCAGAAGACCCTCCTCAGCGTTCTCGACACCACCCTGACCGCGATGGGGAGCCGACTCCTACGACGCTGGGTGGAGGAGCCTCTGCTAGATGTGGCGGCGATTCGTCAGCGTCACGCCTCGGTGGGCGAACTCTACCACGACTCGCTAAGGCGCGGCGATTTGCGCGACCTGCTCAAAGGCATGGGCGACATGGAGCGCCTAGTCAGCCGCTCCGCGGCGGGACTCGCAAACGCCCGCGACCTCGTGGCGCTCAAAGACGGGCTTCTGCGCCTCCCCGCCATCGCCGAAACTCTTGCGGACATCAAGTCGCCACGCCTACAGCAGATACAAGAGCGCCTCGCCGCCCCTCCCGAAATCGCCGAGAAAATCGCCCGCGCTATCGTAGACGACCCGCCGTCGGGCTTGCGAGAGGGCGGTATCATTCGCACAGGCTATCATCCTCCGCTAGACCGTCTTCAGAGCGCCTCCGGCGACGCTAAAGCGTGGATTGCCAACTTAGAGGTCTCGGAGCGCCAGACGACGAACATCCCCTCCCTCAAGGTGGGCTACAATGGGGTCTTCGGCTACTATATCGAAATCACGAAGATGCACATCAGCAAGGTTCCTCCGCACTATATCCGCAAGCAGACCACCGCCAACGCCGAACGCTACATCACCTCCGACCTCAAAGAGTACGAAGCGAGAGTGCTTGGCGCGGACGAAAAAGCGGTGGAGATGGAGTACGAACTGTTTCAGGCGGTGCGTGAACAGGTGGCGAACGCCTCTGCGGAGATTTTGGCGGTGGCGCGGGCTATCTCGGAACTGGATGTGGTGGCGGGCTTTGCAGAGATTGCCATAGGGAATCGTTACGTCTGCCCCGTTGTGCATGACGACGATAGCCTACGTATTATCGGCGGCAGACACCCGGTCATTGAGCATATCGGCATGGGCGGCGCGTATATCCCCAACGACTGCGCCTTCGACCCCGCGACGCGAATGTACGTCATCACGGGACCCAACATGAGCGGCAAATCGTCGTATCTGCGGCAGGTGGCGCTCATCGTGCTTATGGCGCAGATAGGCTCGTTCGTACCCGCGGATGAGGCGCATATCGGCGTGGTAGACCGCATCTTTACCCGCGTCGGGGCGCACGACGAACTCGCGACGGGGCAGTCTACCTTCATGGTGGAGATGAACGAGACGGCGAACATTCTGAACAACGCGACCTCGCGTAGCCTCGTGATTCTGGACGAAATCGGGCGCGGCACGAGTACCTACGACGGGCTTTCGATAGCGTGGGCGGTGGCGGAACATCTCGTAGGCGTGGCGTGTAAAACCCTCTTCGCCACCCACTACCACCACCTGAACGAACTCGCAAGCCAACTGCCTACCGTCAAGAACTACCGAGTCGCCGTGAAGGAGCAGGGCGAGCAGATAATCTGGCTTCGCAAACTGATACCCGGCGGAACGGATAGGAGCTACGGGATACAGGTGGCGCGTATGGCGGGAATCCCTGCGGAGGTCATCGAGCGGGCGAAAGAGGTGCTTCGCACGTTGGAGCGCGGGAGCGTGGGCGTTACGAAAGATATTGTGTCGGGCAAGCAGGAGCCTCCCAAAAAGCAGAAACTCCAACTCACGCTCTTCGAGGCGGAGAGGCACCCCGTTCTGGAAGAGTTGGCGACGCTGGATGTCTCCTCTATGACTCCCGTAGAGGCGTTGATGAAACTGGATGCGTGGAAGCGGGGACTGTAGCCGCGCCGCTCAATCGAAAACAAAGTTCGCCCCCCGGATTCGGGGGGCGAACTATTTTGGTAACTACTCACGCTATGGAATGCGACCTAACCCCCTAGCCCCCTTCCCGAAGCGGGAAGGGGGAACCACTGCCGCTAAGAAGATAACGGAGGCGGTGGAACGCTAGGCTTTTGCCCTAAACCGAGTGGCTCTATCCAAC
>CAIJLM010000588.1 GCA_903821495.1 uncultured Chthonomonas sp.
ATATCCGCAACCCTGAACTCTTACCACTTTAGAGGGTTGGCGGGTAGCGACGAAAATCATGTTGGGTTTTCGTTGCGGGAATATAGGTTTCGAGAAGCTATATTCTCATAATTTATTTATCAAATGTTATTCAAATTTATATTACTGTTAGAATAAATTGACATATAAGTAATTGCACACAAGTCTATACTAATTGTATAATAATGTGACAAGTCCGCTTTAATTTGTTGTAAAAGTGTTTACGTTACTGTACGCAAATACTTCAGTATTTAGCGCGAATAATTGTGAATATTGAGATATATATAAGGTTATAATGAGCGTTAATAAACTATAAAAGGGAAGTTATGATAGAATTAAGATAGTGTATGTATATCATATAGTTGAAAGTTTTTAGAGTAGTTACTCACATATATTTGCTGTCAAGTTACTCAAATTGAAATAATTTAAACCATAATTTTAGCGTAATTCTATAGAATTAACCGGTTAAGTTATTTCTACAGAGTTACGCTATTTGGAAGCGAAGGGTTAGGCGATTGCGTCGAGTTGCAGAAGCAAGTGCGCTAGGTGGCGCGTACCTTTGTTGAAGTCGTCGAGGCGGATGTTTTCGTTGGGGGCGTGGGCGCGAACGCCAGGATACTCTATGCCGGGCGCGGTTATCGGTAGCCCTAAGAAGTTCGAGAACCACCACATCGGGCCCGAACCGCCTACGATAGGCGTGATGACGGCGCGTTGACCGTATACGCGGATAGCGGTTTCGGCGGCGAGTTGAACGAATGGATGGTCAGGGTCTACGCGGGCGGGGCGCTGTCCGCCTAGATAACACACCTCAATATCGTCAAAACCCTCCTGAGCGAGCCATGCCTTTAAGTTTTCGTGAACCTCTTCCGGGTCTTGGTCAGGGACAAGGCGGAAGTCCATTTTCGCGTGCGCTTCGGAAGGGAGAACGGTTTTCGCACCCTCGCCCTGCCAGCCGCTATCGAGTCCGCAAATGGTGAGAGTCGGCTCGAACACAGCGCGGCGCATATACTCCGCGCCCCGTGTCGCGTCGCCACCCAGAAAGCCGCCATCTGGCAACCCGAATTTTGTCCGTGTGTCCTCATAATCGTTGGGGAGTGAGGCGAGAAGTTCCATATCGCGTTCGGAGGCGGGAATCGCTTTGTCGTAGTGACCGGGGAGCAGTATTCGCTCGTCGCTATCTTTTAATCGCGATAAAGCCCACACCAATCGCCATGCCGCGTTTGGGAGGAGGGAACCACCCATACCGGAGTGCGCGTCGTAGGCGATAGTCTTTACATGGAGTTCAAAGTAGGCGATACCGCGCATTCCGCAGTACAGATAGGGCGCGTCCTCCTCATTGACTCCGCCCTCTTCCCAAATACAGTAGTCGGCTTGGAGAGTGTCGCGCTCCGTCTCCATAAAAGATCCTATGTGCGGACTGCCTATCTCCTCCTCGCCTTCGGAAACAAATTTGACATGGAAGGGAAGTTCACCGCCGCTCACAGAGCGAATCGCGTCGAAGGCGAGCAGGCGCGAAACGATATGCCCTTTGTCGTCGCCAACGCCCCGCGCATACGCTTTGTCGTCGCGAAACGTAAGCGTAAACGGGTCGCTATCCCATAGTTCCAACGGTTCGGCGGGTTGTACGTCGTAGTGATTGTAAAAGAGAACCGTCGGCGCGTTTGGGTTGGGGGAGCGGTATTCGCCATAAGCGATAGGGGGAGCTTCAGGTATTGGTATTAGTCGCGCCGTAAGCCCCGCCTTTTCGTAGAGAGTGCAGACGAACTCCGCGCAAGGTTGCTGCGCCTGTTTTTTTGCGGAGACGCTAGGAATCGCGCAGAGAAGCGCTAGGTCGTCTAGCGCATTTTGGCGATGTTGGGCTATGTACGAATCTATTTCTGCGAGGCGTGTTTCCAGTGTCAAAATTGTCTCCTCAATTTCATAGGTTAGGGGGCGGTTATCTGCGCGTTTTGCGAGGCGATAGCCCGCCACTCTCCCTCTCGCCGAACGAAGGTATCTGTAAAGCGGGTGGAGACCTCAACTTCGTCGCCGTTATCGGTAATTTTGCCCTTCCACTTTCCATTGACAATCGCCGTATCGCCATAGACCTTGATTTTGAGGTCGCTCATCGTATAGGAGATGACTTTGAGAGTCTCAATATCGTGCAGGTATCTCTTCTTATCTTGTACTTTTCCTTCGTCGTCTGTGAAGAGAAAGTCTTCCGAGCAGAGCGCGGAAATTTCGGCGCTCTTGTGGTCTTTCAGGTTTTCGTTCCAGTCGCGCTCCACTTTTTCGAGTTGGGTCTCCGCCGCGGATGGTTTGTCGGCTTTAAGCGTGACTGGCTCGCCAGCGTTCGCTGTTAAGGCGGCGCAAAGCAACGCGGCGAGTATCAAGGGGGTAGGTCGCATGGTATAACTCCTAATTTTTCTTCGAGTGCAGTGTTTTGATTTTAGTAGACATGAACGGTTCCGTCCGCTCGACGCAGGAGAGGCATATAGGCGCGTTGGTAGGGATACTTCGCCGCCTTCTCCTCGTCGATGTCTATTCCAAGACCGGGGCGCTCGTTTGGGTAGAGGTGTCCCTCTCGCAGTTCACAGGCTCCCGTCGTTACCTCGTAAGCGGGTTCGGGATGGCGCGTATACTCCTGAATTCCAAAGTTAGGTATCACGCTCTGGACGGCGACAGACGCGGCTTGCCCAATAATTCCGATGTCCGCCGCGCCATGCATGGCGCTTCGCACGTTGAACGGCTCGGCAAGAGTGAGTATCTTTTTGACCTCCGTAATGCCGCCGCCGTGAATAGGCTTGATTCGGATATAGTCTATCCACTTGTTCATGAAGAGGGGGAGGCAGTCCCAGCGCGACGTAAAAATCTCGCCAATCGCGAGAGGCGTGACAGAGGCTTGGCGCACGATGCTCCAACTTTCGCGGTGTTCGGGCATGAGGGGGTCTTCGAGGAAGAAGAGGCGGTAAGGCTCTAGCGACTTCGCCATTCTAGCGGAGGCGATGGGGTCGAGTTGCTCGTGCGCGTCGTGAAGGAGTTCAATGTCGTCGCCCAGCGTGGAGCGGATATGCGCGAACAGTTTCGCCGCGCTATTGATATAGGGCGTGGGTTCGTAGATAGCCGTGGAGGGCGTTCCCGGTGTAAGGGGCGGTATCACCCCGATGATGCCTTGACCTCCGTAGTTTCCCACCTGACAGCGCACCGCCTTGAAGCCGCGCTCTATGATACGCCGAGCCGAGTCTTCACATTCGATTTCGTCGCGTCCGCTGGCGTGGGAGTAGCACATCACTTTGTCGCGAGCTTTACCGCCCAGCAGTTGATAGACCGGAAGGTTGGCGACTTTGCCCTTAATATCCCATAGCGCAATGTCAATCGCGGCGATAGCCGCCATGAAGATGGGACCTCCGCGCCAGTAGCCTTGACGGTAGAGCAGATGCCAGATGTCTTCTATTTGATGGGGGTCTCTTCCTAGTATAAGCGGAGAGATGTGACGTATCGCCTCCGCGACAATCGGTTCGCTTCCGTTCAGCGTACCCTCGCCCACGCCATATAAGCCCGGCTCATCTGTCATTACCTTTACAAAGACGAAATTGCGCCCCGGACACGTAACGATGACTTTCACGTCGGTTATCTTCACGGTGAGTCACTCCTCTGTGATGTGTCGCCTCTCTGTTGTAGGAAGGCTTAATTATATTGCAAGTTCTAGGCGCTACGTGACTTTTCCTTGTTTTGGCTCTAACTTTTCTGTAAACCGTTCCGTAGCGGATGTCCCCGCAAACTGCAATCCACCTCCTGAACCTATCTACCTTCGGAACGTTTTTACATTTGAGAAGGGGCTACCGTTTGCAACTTCTCACCTCGCCATACGGTGGCGAGGGGAGAAGTCTTCTCTATACCCTGTCTATTTTTTGCGCGGGTACGCCTCATCGCTGGTCGAGGCATTGTAGATGAGAATAGACATCACGCACGCGCCCTGTTTCAGGTCGTCGGGGCGTACCTTGTCAAAAGTGTCCGACTGGGAGTGGTGGGTGAGGCTATACTCCGCGCTATCCTGATAGAACGCGAAAGCGGGAACGCCCGCATCGTCAAAAGAGGCGTGGTCAGTGCCGTTCATTTTGCCCGGAAAGAACTTCGCTTTTTCGGTCAGCAGTCCCAACGCCTGTAGGTTGTCAAACTCCTTTTCGAGAAGCGGTTGAACCTCGCTACGCCCCTGCAACCAAGCGCCCTTGACGCGCCCTGTTCCCGTATCATGCACGAACACAACGCTGAACCGCGACATCTCCGCCTTATGCGTTTCGACGTAGGCGGCAGAGCCGTACAGACCCTGCTCCTCTCCACTGAATAGGACGAAGCGAACGGTGCGGCGCGGTTTCAGGTTCAAGGTTTGGAAGACGCGAGCAGTCTCTAAAACGACGCACGAGCCAGTGCCGTTATCGGTGGAGCCTTGCCCTAAGTCCCATGAGTCGAGGTGAGCGCCCAGTAGGACGATTTCGCTCGCCTTGTCGGTTCCGGGTATTTCGCCGACGGTGTTATAGACGGTGACGGGTCCCTTTGTGAAGCGTCCTCCCGCGTTGACCTCGATATCAACGGGTAGATTGCGTTTCATGAGGCGGTAGATAAGCGCGATATGCTCTTGTGTAATGAAGAGAACAGGGATTTTGCTCTGCGCCGACCAACTGCCCGTCATGTTTTGAAGGTCTTGCGGCTTTTCAGAGACGCGGAGCGTCGCAATAACGCCCTCTTTCTGCATGAATTCGCTCAGTTTGCGCCGAAACGCCATAAACCCGCCCACGCCGTTACGTCGCGCTGGGGGTGGCTGTTGGTCGTCCTCCATCTCCATACCGGAGAGTACGCGCTCTGCGGTTTTAGGAAGTTGTGTGAGGGGCGATTTCTCGAACGCGGGAATTGGCGGGGGAGGGGTTCCGCCCGGTAGAACGCCGCCGCGCATGAAGTTGTTGGCGGGGGGAGTGTCTACGACTATCGCGCCCTTGAGTTTACCTTTCATCGCTTCGAGGTCGGCTTCGTTTCGCGGTGCGAAGATGACAACGGTTCCCTTCACTTTACCGCGAGTGCCGGGAGTCCACGCCCCTTGGTCAACGTGTAGTTTTACATTGACAGGCGATACTATATGCGCTTCGCAACGGTTACGCTCCCAGCCCTGCGGAATGGTGTAGGGTTCGAGCGTTACATTTTGAAGCCCGTACTCCTTCATCTTTTCGGCTGTCCACCTATTCGCGTCGAGTAGGCGCTGTGAACCCGTCAGGCGGGGCCCAATCATGTCGCTCAGGTACTCTAGGTTATTGACGACTTCCGACTTCTCTCGCTCTTGAGAGACAATCATCATGTTGACCGTGAGCATCTGCCCTTGTTTGGCAGGGGCGGCGCGTGTCAGCGTGGTTTCAGCGAAGGCGATACCCGCGCCTAATAGAAGTGTGCAACCGATTGCGCCTGTTAGGCGGTATCGGCGTGACGAGTGGTTCATGAGTCAGAAATCCTCCCAAAATAGAATAGAAACGAAAAATGGCAACCTACTCCTCCAACCCCTCCAGTAGCGATACAGCGAACTCAACCGCCTGCCCGAAGGCTTGTAGGAACGTCGCGCACTGCGCTTCAGTAACGATAAGCGGCGGCTCTATGCGGATGACTTTCGGGTTGTTTAAGGTGTATGCGGCTATGATACCCATGCCGGTAAGCCCGTTTATAGCCATCTCCGGAAACTCTTGGCGCGGGAACTCTACGCCGATTATTAAGCCCTGACCCCGTACCTCTAGTATCGCGTCGGGGTACTGCGTTTGCAGATGTCGAAGCCCCGTCAGCAGCTGCGCCCCGCGCTCCTCTGCATTTTGGCACAGGTTTTCGTCAATCGTCGCGTTGAGCGCCGAAAGTCCCGCCGCGCACGCCAACGGGTTTCCGCCGAACGTGCTGGTGTGCAGTAGCGGGTTCTCGCCGAAGACTCTGTTCCAGATGTCCTCGGTTGCGATGGTGGCTCCTATGGGCATGACCCCGCCGCCGAGAGCCTTAGCGAGAGTCATAATATCTGGGACAACCCCATGATGTTCTACCCCAAACATTTTGCCCGTGCGCCCCAACCCCGTCTGCACCTCGTCCACGATGAGCAGTAGCCCTCGCTCGTCGCAGAGGCGGCGCAGCCCCTGCATATACTCGGTAGTCGCGACAAAGATGCCGCCTTCGCCCTGCACCGTCTCAATGATGATAGCGGCGGTCTTATCCGTTACCGCGTTTTCCATCGCTATTAGGTCATTGAAGGGGACAAAGGTCACGCCGGGGATAAGCGGCTCGTGCGGTTTGCGGTACTTTTCACGCCCCGTGACCGATAGCGCTCCCATCGTCTTACCGTGAAAAGCCCCGTTTGTACTAATAAAGTCAGTTTTGCCCGTCGCGACACGGGCAAACTTGAGCGCGGCTTCCACCGCCTCCGCCCCGCTGTTCGAGAAGAAGGTGTACTGCAAATCGCCGGGGGCTATCTCGGATAGTTTTTTCGCGAGTTCGCCCATCTGTTGGTTGAAGAAGGTGCGGGTGGAGAGCGGGAGCCTATCGAGTTGACGGTGTACCGCCGCAACCACTTTGGGATGCCGATGCCCCAGCGAGAAGACTCCGAATCCACCCACAAAGTCGAGGTACTCCTTGCCCGTCGCTGTGCGGAGAAGACAGCCTTCACCGTAGTCCTCAATATCGCCGAACCCTGCGAACATCATCAGTCGCGCCAGTCCGGGGCTTACGCTCTCCCGATACAGGTCAGCGACGTACTCAATTCTCGCCTCTATTTCGGGGGATATTTCGTCGGTCATCTCCATCAAATCTGTGGTCATTACTGATTTTTCCTTTCACGACACAACACTACAAAAGCAGTATATCCACCAACGCTATCGCGCTTTCCGGCTTGGCGAGAGGGGCTATGGAGTGTCCTGCTATCCACTCCTCAACATCTTCATAACCTCCCAGCGTTGAGGGCTTCCGATGCACTCTCAAACGGCGTTGTTTAATATCTACAAGCCAGTATTCAGAGATGCCAATAGCGCCGTACATATTGGAGAGCGTAGCGATTATTGGAATAGAAGCGTCTTCCGAAACCTCAACGACAAGGAGAGTATCCGCGGGCGTAGGACTCTCGTCGTACTCTTCGTACCCCTCGCGAGATATGGCGATGCAGGGACGTGGCTCAAGATACTGCCCCGCCTCTCCTGCAATCCGAATCGGCATATAGACCATCAACTGCTCTATGCTGAAGATAGACGCTAATTTGCACATGAGCGCTCTGACATACATCGACTGACGGTCAGTCTGCTTTAGTTTCTCGACGATAACCCCGTCAATGAGTTCGTACCTGCCCTGCAAAAACCCTGTTCTTTGTAGCAGGTGGTACTCCTTCACTGTCCATAGTTTTTGAGGTTCAGGGGGATACATCACTGTAGGGCGTTCTAGTACGCTCATTATAGTCGCTCCTTTCGCTTCGCTCTAGCGCATCCACTCCTCTGGTTCAACTACACCCAACACGACTCGCGCCGCAGGGCTAAGTTTGTCCCATGTCGCTTTCCGAATATATTTCTGCTGGTCGAGCTGTTGCGGCTGATGTCGGCGCGTGAAGTAGCCGTGCATGGCTCTTCGCGGCTTTTCGGTTCGGTTCAGGGTTCCGCCATGCCATGTGTGCGCGTTGAATACGATAACCTCTCCCGCCTCGCCCTGCAAAACCACTTCGTCGGGGTGGGGGGCAGAAGGGTCGGCGAGAACCTGATGGGGTGTTTTGCTCTGCTTATTACTGCCGGGAACCACGCGAGTCGCGCCGTTCTCTAGCGTGAAGTCGTCCAGTAGCCAAACGGAGTTACACACCTGATAGTCTCCCAAAGTCTCCTGTTCGCCCCAATCGGCGTGTAGCCCCTGTAACCCTTTTCTGGGTTGGGCGGAGCGACTGTTCAACGAAGAGAGTTTGAGGTCGCCTTTGAGAACGTGAGCGATAGCGGCGAGTAGACGCGGGTGCGTAATGACTACGTGGTACATTTCGCCCTTATTGATGAGGTCGGAGAGCCTATCCGCGCCCGCCTCCTGATGCACCTCCAAACCTGCGCTGTCGCCCTCCTCAGCCAGCAGTTCGTCCTGCCGTGCGCGAAGCGCCTCCAACTGCTCATCTGTTAGGATGCGCCCTAGCGGGAGGTAGCCGTTGTCATCGAGGAAAGTTTTTTCGTCTTGAGTGAGCGTATCGTCGTGCACTCCTAATTCGGTTAATGCCTGTGCGATGTCCATTCGTGTGTGCTTTAATCCTTCTTTTGTGGTGAGGTTGAGGTCGCCCAGCGGTCAAGCAGAGCGAAATGCTCTTCACGCTTTTGAGCGAGTTCTGCCGGCTTGGTTCGAAAATACCGCAACATTTTTACGTATACAGCCCAAGCCCTTTCATGCACTGCTCTGGCGAGAGGCATCTGATTTTGATTAACGAGGAAGCGTGTCAATCGGGATAGCGCAGAATACGCTTCAGGGTCAAGTGCCAGTGATATGGCGATATGCTTCAGGAAGTTGACATCATCCCCTTTTTGGCTATAGTGACCTGCTACCGTAGAGTGAATTCCTGAGTCGTGTGGAAACTCCGCTATCATCTTATCAGCGACGACTTGAGCATACTTAAAGTCGTTGTTCCTCACAGCGTGGATGAAGGAGTGATACAACTCTGCCTGCTGCCCTGCCTCCGTCTTGATTTTTTGATAGTGTCGTCTGGTTTGTCTGGGATGGGCTATGCGCTCAAGTAAGTTAGGATACGTTTTCATGCGGATACCTCCCTACCTCGGTTCTCTTCCTGTTTCAGGGGCGAACAGACACTAAGGCGGACGGCTTGTTGCGCTGACCCAGCCACCCCCTCTAAATCTCCCCCTTCACAAAGGGGAGACTTGCAATGCGCCCGTTTCCGCCGACTTTTGAGTAGCGCGGTTGCCTTCCGGCATCGGCATTCGCCCTTCCCCTTGTGAAGGGGCAAGGGTTGGGATGGGGTTGGCTGTAGTAGCATAATTCGCCCCAAATTCTCAAACTTCTTATCTCATAACCTTACCTGTCCGCCCCTGAACCCGCTTTGGGAAGGAGGCTAGGGGATTAGGTCACAACTTGCCAAGCCACTCCAGAATCGCGTCGCTAGAGAGCGCGGAGGTCTCGTCGTGGAAGGCGGTTTCGCTACCAATGGCGCGATACACATCCGCCGCCCAGTCTGTTCCCTCGAACCTCGAACCCGTATTGTAGAGCAGAACAGGCTTAGGCGCGACGAGCGTGAGGGCTGTGCGAATATCTCCCATCCGGCGCAGACCGGGAACATAGTTGTCCGCTTCCAGTAGGTAGGCATCGTTCGTCAGGTCAATACGCGCCCCGTCCGCGATAAGCGCGTCCACGCCAACGCCTGCGAGTATCGTCCATAGCCCTGCGTTACCAGTTCCCCACAAGACTACTTTGCCGTTTCCCTGCCCCTTCGCGAAGGCGCTGACCGTCAGAATATCCTGTACGCGCTCTTGAAGATTGGTGCGGTTGTAGGTGTTGAAGAACTCGCCGAAGGGCTTTTTGCGGTCTGCAAGGGCTTTTTCATCGGCGCGACTACCCGTTAGGAAGAGGTCGGCTAGTACGACGGTGTACCCCCGGTCGAGTAGTGTTTTCGCATCGCCTTTAAGGTTTCCTGTCATAGCGTCTTTGAACGCCCCTGCACCCTCTGTCGAGACTAAGACCACCGCTGGAAGCGCTCTTGAATTTGTGGGCGTGAACACAGTGACCGGGATATTGTCGCCACGCTCAGAGCGCCCTACTTCTTAGAAGCGACCGTCCTCGTTAAGCGTTCGGCGTACCTGCAAGTCCGCCTTTTTCGGAACCTCTACACAGAGCGTGTGTTCCCAAACGGTTCC
>CAIJLM010000589.1 GCA_903821495.1 uncultured Chthonomonas sp.
CGACGCTATCAAGAAGGTGAAGAGCGGCGAATTCAAGGCGGGAACGTGGGTCTACGACCTCAAGCAGAACGGGGTAGGGCTGTCTGAGCGCAGATTCACGAAGCAGGACATCTCCCCCGCCATCACCGCGAAACTAGAGAAACTGACGAAGATGGTTGCAGATGGGAAGGTCGTTCCGCCCACTACGCTTGAGGATGTAGCGAAGTTCGCGCCACCCAAAATAGAGTAGCGTTGCGCTTTCGCTCTGAGGAAGTCGCCCTCCTCGCCATATAATCCAATGTCGTATAAAACCTAGCGCTCTTCACAGGGGCGGCGGATGTCTCCTCTTTTGGGGAATAGACCGCGAAACAGGGATACGCAATGCGAGGCTACCGCGAAACACGCGAAATAAAATGCACAATGCAAAGCAGTGCGGATGGTGCGGCGAGGTTTCTTCTAACCACCTTCCGCCCTAGTCCCCCCTCGCCCAAGTCAGTAAGACAAAACGTTAAACCTGACCACTTTACAGGCAGGTCTTTCTCCCAGAATTGGGAGAAAGATGTCCGCAGGACAGTATGAGGGCGAAGCAAGGAAGCGCGGCTGAGGTCGGCAAAGGAGTGTGACTATTGACAGATTCTACTTCGGAATTGAATAGGCTTGCGGAGGGGCTGGCTTTGGCTCCGCAGGCGTTCATGCAACCCCCTAAAGAGACGAGCACCTTCGTTATTTTTGGGGCTTCGGGCGACCTTACCCACCGCAAACTGATACCCGCTCTCTACAACCTCGCGTGCGCTAAAATGCTTCCGGAAGGGTTTCACGTTGTCGGTTTCGCGGTAACGCCGATGGACGACGCGACGTTCCGCGAGGAGATGCGAAAAGCCGTTCAGAAGAGCAAGGAGGTGACAGAGTTTCGCGAAAGCGTCTGGAACGACTTCGCGCAAGGGCTACACTACATCACCGCCGACTTCGAGGCTCCAGAGGGGTATGAGCGTCTTCAAAAACTCCTTGCTGAGATTAAAACAGAGCATCAAGTCCCCGATAACCGCCTCTACTATCTCGCGATACCCCCCAGTTTCTGCCGCCTCGTCACCGAAAAACTAGGAGAGCATAACCTTGTCTCCCCGACAGGAAAGCAGGGCGAGGGCTGGACGCGCCTCATCGTAGAGAAACCTTTCGGACACGATATTGCGTCGGCGCAAGACCTGAACGCTCACATTCATAAGGTCTTCAAAGAGGAGCAAATCTATCGTATAGACCACTACCTCGGCAAAGAGACCGTTCAGAACCTCATGGCGTTTCGCTTCGCCAACAGCATCATCGAACCTATCTGGAGCCGACGCTACGTAGACCACGTGCAGATAACGGCGGCGGAGACTCTCGGCGTAGAACACAGGGGACTCTACTACGAAGAGGCGGGGTGTCTGCGCGATATGTTCCAGAACCACCTCATTCAAATTCTCGCGATTATCGGGATGGAGCCGCCCGTGCGCTACGGGGGCAGTAGCGTGCGAGACCGTAAGGCGGATGTGCTACGCTCTATCGTGCCAATAAACCCCGAAAACCTTGTGGAGATAGCGGTAAGAGGGCAGTACGGCGCGGGCAAAGCGGAGGGGGTCGTAGTTCCGGGCTATCGTGAGGAGCAGGGAGTCAACCCGAAATCCAACATCGAAACCTTCGTCGCTCTGAAACTGTTCGTAGATAACTGGCGTTGGTCGGAGGTTCCCTTCTACCTTCGCTCTGGAAAGCGCATGAACACAAAAGTCACGGAAATCGTGATTCAGTTCAAGCGGGTTCCGCATATGTTCTTCCAACTCTCGCAGGACGATGTGATGGAGCCGAATCAGTTGATTATCCGCATAGCGCCGGACGAAGGCATCTCGCTTAGGTTTGGCGCGAAGGTTCCGGGGCCCTCTATGCGCCTACGCCCCGTACAGATGAACTTTAGCTACTCGGAGACGTTCAACGTTCAACCCGCCACCGCCTACGAAACCCTGCTCTTAGACGCAATGGAGGGCGACGCGACGCTCTTTAATCGTAACGACGCGGTGGAACTAGCGTGGGACGTACTGGAGCCGCTCCTCGAAATCTGGTCAGCGACTCGCCCCTTCCACCCCTTCCCGAACTACGCGGCGGGGTCGTGGGGTCCTACCGGCGCAGACCAACTCATGCTCAAAGACGGAAGAAGCTGGCGCAATCCCCCCGATGCTCCTCTTCTCTCCCGCGTCAACCTCGAAAATGGGCACGGCGGCGGAACTCACGTCTAAATGAGCCGCCTCATCACCGTAACTACGCCCGAAAATATCGTCGTCACCTATCAGGCGGCGGGTATCGCTTCTCGGTTTATCGCTACGGTGATTGACCTCTTTTTGCAACTACTGCTCATTATCTTCTTTTCGAGTTTTATGAATGTAGTCGGCGCGGCGGGGCTGGGGCTAGGGGACTTTGCCTCGGCGCTAGGCATCGTGCTGGTGTGGGCGACGATGTTTGGTTACGCGCTTATCTTTGAGGCGTTCTGGTCGGGGCGCACTCCCGGCAAAAAAATCATGGGGCTACGCGTACTGCGGGACGGAGGCTACCCGCTCAACTTCCTCGCCAGCGCGGTTCGGAATCTGCTTCGTATCGTGGATTTTGGGCTGATTCCCCTGACCGCTATGCCCCTCGCGCTGTTCGGGCTTCCGGGGCTTATCTCCATCTTCTTTAGCCCGACCTATAAGCGTATCGGGGACTACCTCGCAGGTACGATTGTGGTGCTGGAGGAGAACTCCTCTCCGCTTGGAAAGCCCGCTCTCTCCGTTCTCACGCCGCAATCCGCCTACTACCTACCCTTTCTCCGTAATACCGACAGAGTCACCCCCGAAGAGTACGCGGCGGTGCGGCGCTTTGTCGCTCGCCGTCGCGAACTCGAACTCATCGTGCAGGCGAGTCTGGGGGAGCGGTTGGCGCGTCCCCTCATGGAGAAATTGGAGATAGAAGCCCCCGTACAGGTTCAACTTCAGTACGCCGACTTTCTGGAAGCCCTCGAACGCCGCTACGCGGAAGAGAATCGCCTGTACTAATCTCTTTTCTCAATAACACAAGTCCAGCGGCTCCAGCCCGTTCTCCTTGCAGTAGTTCAGGTAGCGCTCCAACTTGGTGAAAACGTCATCTTGGTAGATGATGTTGTCATCGTCATCCAGATACTGAATCACGCCGCTCAGAATGAAGAGGGTCTGCATCTCCTCGCAGTCCGCCTCCACTATCAGCGTATGAACGTCTCCCGGCGGTTCGTAGACGAACGTGCCGGGAACCGCCACCCAGTCGCGCTCTTGGTAGTGCCAACTACCCGAAACGCAGTAGCCCATAATGTAGCCGCCCGCGTGCCGATGACGATTTACGCGCCCGCCGCCTCTCACTTTCAGCAGGTTGACCCAGTTTCCATTCGTCAGGTCAAAGCGTAGAGGCTTGAACCAGACGCGCTCGCCTTGCGGAACCCAGGGCGCGGAGGCTATGTCTATGGCGCGGTCAGAGAGTTGGCGCTCTAAGATAGTGTCTAATGCCAGAACTTTCGACATGATTCGCTCCTCTACTTGTTGGCTTCGTACCACTCCGCGAAGTCGGTTCGCATCTCGTCCGTCCAGAATCCGTCCACCTGACCAGAGGTGTATCTGCCTTCGCGAATACGCATCTGCCCCCACTCGTCCTGCTTGCGAATCTTTTCCGACTGCTCCACCACTTCAAGGGCGAAGTGCGGGGGAATAAAGACTATCCCCGATATAGAGCCGAGAACGATGTCGCCGGGCAGAACCGTGGCGTTACCAATACGAACGGGCGCATTCAGGCTATTGAGGGTGACATTGGCGATACCGGAAGCGTCCACCCCGCGCACGAAAATGCTACAGTCCGGGATTTCGCTGAGGCGCACAAGGTCGCGCACTCCGCCATCTATAATCATACCCGTCTTCGTTTTGTTGGCGATAGCCGTTCCGAGGTTGTCCCCTGCGAAAGTCCCCTCCTTGATTTTGCCGAAGAGGTCTATTACGATAACATCGTTCTCCACGAGCGTATCGATAATGAAGGCGTTGTGTAGCCCTACGCTCCCCTGCTCTTTGCCCCACTCCTCTACCAGTTCGTGCAAATCGGGGCGGGTGTGAACAAACGAGGCGGTGACAGCGCGTCCCACCAGAACCTTGCCGGGGTGTACGTTCAGCCAGTTTCCCTCATACTGGAAGTTGTAGCCATGCCCTTTAAGAACGCCCCACGCCTCCTCTACGGAGACCTCTTTCATGCGCTCTAAAATGTCGTCGGGAACGCGGGGGCGACCATCGGGAAATCTGTCGTAGGGATTTTTCTGCGTCCATAGCTCAATGTCTTCTTTGCGATTAAGCCACCACATGGTTGTCTCCTTGCCTACGCGAATAGCCCTTTGCAAAGACCTCCGCGTCTGCGCGATTTTGGGATTTTGTATTGCGAATCGTTTGTGAAAACAGGGTTCGCCGTTTGTTACGGTAAACCCTGCTAGATAGGGTAAGATGTTTGAGAATCGGGCTATTTGTGGTGTTGACGCACCAGTTGCACAAAACGCGGGAGCAGTTTCACCTTGCTAATTTTGGAGGGGTTTTGAAGAAGCCGCCAGAGCCACTCAAGGCTTAGGCGTTGCATCCAGAGGGGGGCGCGTTTTAGGTTGCCGGAGAGAACGTCGAAGGTTCCCCCGACTCCTATCAGTACAGGTACGCCTAGCGCCGCCTTGTACTGCGCGATAAACTTCTCTTGCTTGGGAATGCCTAGCGCGATACAGAGAACGTCGGGGCGAGCGGACTTTATCCGCTCAATAATCGCGGGAACGTCTTCCTGCTGAAAAAAGCCGTCTCTTGCGCCGACTACCAGCGCCCCCGGATACTTACTGTTCATTCGCTCCGCCGCCCGCTCCGCGACTTGGGGCGCGGCTCCTAAGAAGAAGAGGCGATACCCTGTAGCGGGAGAGAGAGAACACAATTTTTCGACCAGAGCCACGCCGGAAACGCGCTCATTAAGAGGCTGTTTGAGGCGTTTGGAAGCCCATATCAGCCCCGCGCCATCGGGAGTAACGAGGTCTGCGGTCTGCACTATGCGCTTGAGTTCCGCGTCTTCGTGCGCAATGACCAGCATAGAAGCGTCCGCCGTCACAACATGATGGGGCTGACCGCTACGAATAAAGCCGTCTATCTGCGCGAGAGCCGTCGCCATATCTATCTGGTGTATAGGCACATCCAGGACAGTTATCGTTTTGAGGTTCGCGGGTTGCGGGGGCGAGATTGCCATGTTCGAGCCTTGCGTAGTTGGTATAGAGTATTATCAAGTAATAGTATACCCTGTAGAAAAGTTACATAGAGAGAGGAGTTAGGAGCATGAGTTTCGAGGGATTTCACAGTGAGGATTTTGAGATTTTCGAGTTGGAGGGTTTCGCCGAGCGTATGGGTTCTTTGCGCCAAAGCGTCAAGCCGAAACTGATTGCCTTAGGCGCGGAGTTGGTAGCGCCGCTCTCCAAAACGCTTGGGGAGACGCTCTATCCGCACGTCGCGCAACATCTGCGGCGCACTGTCAACCCGCCCGTCGAAACGTGGGTGGCGTTTGCGCGGGAAAAACGCGCCTACAAGCCGTTCGTTCACGTTCGCGCCACGATTCGGGAGGAGTGCGTTCGGGTTCTGGTCTTTGTGGAGGACTACGCGGACGAGAAGGAGGCTTTCGCCAATCACCTCATGGCGAACGCGGAGCCGTTTTCGGAACTGTTCGCCAAACATCCAGAGATTCTCGCCTACGACATTCCTGATGCGAACGGCAAGCCCTCCAAAGGCGCTACGCTTACGCCAGAGACGCTGACCGCCTTCGCGGAGCGGTTGCGGCGCGTGAAGGGACAACACGCGGTCTTCGGCATCCCTATTCCGAAGGCGAGAGCGGTAAAGGCGGGCGGCGATTTGCCGGAACGCATCGTGAAGAGCGTGAAGATATTGAAACCGCTTTATTGTTTGTGAGAGGGAGGGCGCACTCCGCTCAGTAACCCTTTCCCCGCAAACCCCGTCTAAGAGGCGAATAACCACTTTTAAGGAGCGTACTATGTCCCCTCAAACGACTCGTTACGCGGCGCGTCTCGCTTGCGCCCTCGCGCTGTCTCTCATCCCGCTCTCCGCATTCGCGGACTCGCCCGCCCTCAGCGCGTTGGCGAAGATGCCCGTCAAAGAGTTGACTATCTTCAAAGACGGTCACGCCTTTGTGCTACATCGGGGTGTAATGCCGACGGATAGCGCGGGAAACGTGCAGATGGACTACCTCCCCACTCCCATCGTCGGCACGTTCTGGCCCTTCTCGGCGGACAAAAGCGTCAAACTCTCGGCGGTGACGGCGAGTCCGCGCCGTGTGCGCGTAGAGCGCACCGCCCTCAATGTGCCAGAACTCATCGAAGCGAATCCGGGGGCGGAGGTCTCTATCACCGAAGTAGGCGGCAAGACCTATCGAGCGCACATCGTCAACGCGCCGCAACGGAGCGGCGAGGAGTTGGATAAAACCGACCCGCCGAACTCTGGCGAAAAACTTCCCGTCAAAGGCGCGGTTTTCATGGTTAAGACGGCGACGGGAACGGCGGCTATCCCCCGCGAACGCATTCAAGACATCACCTTTACCGAAGGCTATAAGCGTACCCTCAGCGTCGAGGAGTTCCGCAACCTACTCACCCTCAAACTAGAGTGGGCGAACAACAAGCCAAGCAAGACAGCGGACGTGGGCATGATGTATCTTCAAAAAGGGATACGCTGGATACCCTCTTACAAGGTCTCTCTGGATGGCAAGGGCAGTGCGAAAGTCACCCTGCAAGCAACCCTCATCAACGAGATGACCGACCTGCAAGACGTGACCGCTAACCTCGTTATCGGCGTGCCGAGTTTCGCCTTTCAAGACACCCTCGACCCGATAGGGCTACAGCAAGCCCTCGCGCAGCTCTCCCCCTACTTCCAGAACAACTCCCAAACGGCTTACGGCTTCTCCAACTCCATGATGTCGCAGGTGGCGGGGCAGGGCGGCGGTTTTGGCGGCGGAGGGTTTGGGGGAGGAATGGGCGGCAGAGGCGGCGAACGGAGAGGGGGCGGGCAAGGCGGCGGCGGAATAATTAGCGATGGCGGCGGCGATTTGGGACCAGAAGTCGCAGGTTCCGGCAAGAACGAAGACCTGTTCGTCTTTACCGTGAAGCATCTCACTCTGAAAAAAGGGCAGCGCATGGTCGTCCCCATCGTAGAGTCCTCGCTCAAGTATCGCGACCTCTACACGGTGGATATTGGCTACACTCCGCCTCGCGAAATGCGCCAAAACATGAACTTCAACGAACAACAACTTGAGATAATGCGGCTACAAAACGCGCCGAAAGCCTCCCACAAAATCCGCATCACGAACTCTAGTAGCTACCCCCTAACCACAGCCCCCGCCCTCATTTTGAACGGCGACAAGGTGTTGGCGCAGGGAACCATGACCTACACCTCCGTTGGCGGAGAGGCGGACATAACCGTCACGACGGCGGTGGACATCAAAGTCAAGAAACAGGACAAAGAGGCGAACAAAACGGCAAACGCGGAGAATTGGGATGGGAACTGGTACGGGCGCGTTGACCTCGCGGGAACCCTCTCCCTAACCAACTATCGTTCGCAGGATGTCGAGGTCGAGGTGACGCGGAACGTGCTAGGAGCCGTCACGCAAGCTGACCATGACGGCGCAATCTCGTCTATCAACGTCTTCGAGGCGGACGACTACACGGCGCGTAGCGAATACCCATCTTGGTGGGGCTGGTATAGCTGGCCCTACTGGTGGAACCATTTCAACGGAGTTGGGCGCGTTGTGTGGAAGGTTAAGGTAGAATCTGGAAAGTCGGTTGACCTGAACTACAACTGGCGCTACTTCTGGCGATAAGGATCTGCGGGAGTAGAGAGGAGGATTCCTTTGAAACGCTACCGCGCCCTGGGAGCGGCGCTACTACTGGCGCTACTCGCTCTCTGCTGGTCTATGTTGCATCAAAATCCGATTATCGTCCTGAAACGGGAAGGGGGAACTCCCGAAGCGAGAAGGGGCGCTGAGATACTTGCCGCTATCAGGGCGACGGAGGCGCGAGGGCTGTTTAGTGACCAGACCTCCACCTCTACGGTTGTCTCCTATAGCGAGCGGGGCGGAGGGTCTCAGGTGACTTTTAGCCGCCATCTTTCAGACGAGATGAGCAGGTACAACGAAACTCCCGATAGCCTTTTATGCACCGTAGTCTTTGATGCGAAGGGCGGCGACGCTCCCTCTGGCGGCAAAAACGATTTGGCGCACGCAGTCTGGACGGGATGGCGAAGTTTAATAGAACCAGCCCCTCTCTCTTCAAATGCCCATGAGGACATTCACAAAGATGTACAGTACGCAGTAGACGTAGGCAGAGATGAAAAGGGATATATCATGACGATATGGGACTGGCCAGCAAGACCTGGGGGGCACACGATTATCCATGTATCGCCCGATTTTCGAGTGACAGGTATTACACCGGGCGCGTAGCCACTTCACAGATTACACGGAGAGAGGCGAAGCATGAATCAGCAATCCCCGCTAACGAAGCGGCGTTTCGGACGCACCGAGTTGATGACGACGAGGGTCGGCTTGGGCGGCGCGTGGCTCATGGGGCGCAGAGGCGACCAGTCCCTTGAGTCGGGCGCGAACATCGTGCGTCACGCGCTGGAACGCGGGGTCAACTACATCGATACCGCAGAGTGCTACGGCGAGAGCGAACTCGCCGTAGGCATGGCGCTGGAGGGGTATGAAGGCGACTGCATTCTGGCTACAAAGTTCGGTCATGTTCCGCAGGAGTTCGACTTCTCCCGTCAAGCGGTTCTGGAGAGCGTAGAGCGAAGCAGGAAGCGGCTACGCTATCGCCCGATTGACATTCTGCAACTGCACACTCCGCCTGAACCCCTCTGGGAGAGCCTGTGGGGGGCGGAGGGGGCGATTGCGGGAATGATAGAGGCGCGGGAGCGAGGCTGGTGTCGGTATCTGGGAACGACGGGCAGGGATGTGGAGTTTTTGCGCCGATGTGTGGAGACCGATGTTTTCGATACCATGCTGGTCTTCTGGGTTTACGACCTGCTAGACCAGAGCGCCGCCGCCCTGCTAAAGGAGGCGAAGGCGCATGATATGGGGGTTCTGCTAGGCAGTCCGCTACGAATGGGGCTGTTCGGCTCCGCCCGCGACGAGTCTATACCGCACCTGACCCCGCAAGAGGCGAAGCGGTTCGCGGCTTTGGAAGAGATGTTCGCGAAGGAGGAGGGGGGAATCACGGCGGGGGCGTTGCGCTTCGCGTGCGCCTGCCCTGATGGGGATGTCGTTTTAAGCGGCGCGGATTCTATAGCGGCTGTGGATTCTGTGTTGGAGGCGACGAGCGTTTCGATGTCGGCGGAGTTAGAGAGGGCAGCGCGGGAAATCGGAGGCTCTTAGCGTCTCTCGCTCCCTTCTAGATTCAATACCATCTCCCACTGCGAAATCGCGTCGGGCGCAAAGCCTATATCGGGTAGAACATCTAGCGTCAACGATTCGGGGAAGACAGCGACGACGCGCCAATTACGTCCCGGATAGTCTGCGAACAGGGCGCGAAAGAGCGTCTGCGCCTCCTCCTTAGAGCCGCGCAAAAAACCCCTCACGAGCGCGGTATCCCGCCCAAAGAACTCTACGAGAAGGTAGGTTCCGCCGTATTGAAAAGCGCGAAGGTTTTCGTTAGAGGCGATGAGGGTTTCACCGGAGATTTGCCAAGGGAGGTCGGGGGCGTGTTGAATGAGGAGGCGAGCGGGAACAGTCGGGTCTACTTCGTGATAGGGCGCGGCGACTCCTTGCGGGTTCTCTGCGCGAAACCCGACGAGGCGCTGGACGGTCTGAAAACCCATTTTGCGGTATAGGTTTACGGCGGGCGAGTTCTGTTCGATGACCTCTAGGCGCATTATCCGCGCCTTTCGCGCCTTCGATTCGGCTATCACCCTCTCCATAAGCCACTCGCCTACGCCTTTGCCGCGCCAATCTTTGAATACTCCGAACGCGCCTAGCCGACACGCCCTACCCCGTCCGCTGATAAAGGCTACCGCGACGGGTTCGCCCTCATGGAGCGCGACTCGGCTTGCGGAGAGGTCGAGGGCTTCGCGTCGTAGCAGGTGATGGATGGTCGTCCCTTCTATCCGAGCGGGTACAATATAGTCCTCGAAACCGCGATTGAAGAGTTCAGCGATAGCCGTCAGGTCGTATTCAAGAAGGGGTTGCAGAGTAAGGTTCACGCCTAAGTTGCGCCTCATTCTTCGGACGAACAGAAGGCTTTCAGCCTACTGCAAAACCTATAGGTTTCCGCCGTTGCTAACGCAACGTTGCTTTGGGTTCACGCTCAAGCCTGTGGTGTGCAGGTAGGTGATGGCGCGTTGAACGTCTATCAAATCGCCGCCGAGAGCGATGTCCACATACCCGCCCTCCTCTTCATCAAAAGCGGCGTGTTCCACGTTCACCACCACGTTATAGTCCTTGCCCAAACGGTAGAGGACGGACGTATTCCCCTGCGCGGGGAAGACAGTCTTGAGGCGAATGTTTATCGTGTTGGACTGCGTAATTCCGTCTTCCGGGTTCACCACGCCTTCGAGAGTGGCGGCGGGCTTCACACCCTCCACAACCCCCAAATCGCGCAAATACGCCAGCGCCATGTCTACCTCTTGCTTGGAGCCTTCCAGACGCAGTTGGACGAAGGCGCTATCTTCGGAGACCCGGGCGCGTTGAATAGAGGTGACGACGTTGAATATCTTGCCGAGCCGCCAAAGTATCGGTTGTCCCGCAACTCCGGCGGGCGCGTTCAAATCAAGCGTAAGTTCTGCCATCGGTTTCTGAGAAATCCTCCCTGTTACAATACGCGCCCCAGCCTAACAGCCGCCCGCAATCGCGGGGACGATAGAGACAGCGTCGCCGTCCTTTATGGGGGTGTCCTTGCCATCAAGGAAGCGAATATCTTCCTCATTTACGTAGAAGTTGATAAAGCGGCGAAGGTCGCCCTTATCGTCAACCAGTCGCTTCTCAATGCCGGGAAACAGCGCGGTCAACTCGGCTACCATTGTTGCAATGGTTCCCGCGTTCACCTCTACAGTGTCCCGCTCATTGGTCTGCTTACGCATGGGGGTTGGAATCAGTACTGAGACTGCCATTCGTTGTGTGTACTCCTGAAAAAATATCCCCTACACGCTCGCCAGCAGTTTTTCCGTCTGAAGGGCTTCCGCGAGAGAGTTAAGGTTCGGTTGAATATGAACTGTACTACCTAGTTTACCCGAAATCGCCTCAAGCGTCTTCAGTCCGTTGCCCGTTATCGAGATAACCACCGTCTCATTTTCGCCAAAGTAGCCCTGCTCCGCCAGTTTTTGGGCGACAGCGACGGTCACGCCGCCGGCGGTCTCTGTGAAAATGCCTTCGGTGCGCCCTAGTAAGCGAATACCCTCAATCACTTCGTCGTCCGTCACATCTTCCGCCCAGCCGCCCGATTTTCGCACCGTCTCAATGGCGATATGCCCGTCGGCGGGGTTTCCGATAGCGATAGATTTCGCGATAGTGTTCGGCTTTTGGGGGCGGAACATATCGTGACCCGCCTTAATCGCTGTAGTGATAGGCGAACAGCCTTTGGCTTGCGCGGCGTACATTTTCGTAGAGATGCCGTCCTTGCCGCCGTTCTCCAACAGGTTCAGTCGGTTCAGTTCGTTCAAGCCTTTGTAGGTCTTGCTGATAAGCGAGCCGCCCGCGCAGGGCGTTACGATATGGTCGGGGGCTTTCCAGCCCAGCTGTTCGGCGATTTCGTAGCCGAAAGTTTTGGAGCCATCGCCATAGTAGGGGCGCAGGTTGATATTCACAAAGCCCCAACCGTACTTGTCGCCGGCTTCCGCGCAGAGGCGGTTCACCTCGTCGTAGTTGCCAGAGACGGCGATAACGTTCGCGCCATAGACGAGCGTGCCAAGCACTTTGCCCTGCTCTAGGTTGTCGGGAATAAAGATATAGGACTGAAAGCCGCCCTCTGCGGCGTGCGCGGCGACGGAGTTCGCGAGGTTGCCTGTGGAGGCGCAAGCCACCGTCTTATAACCGAATTCGCGGGCTTTGGTGAGCGCCAGGGCGACCACTCTGTCTTTAAAGGAGAGGGTGGGATGGTTCACCGCATCGTTCTTAATGTAGAGGTTCTTGAGTCCCCATTCGCGCCCTAGCCTCTCCGCCTTCACCAGCGGGGTGAAGCCGACATTGCGCCCGACAGTGGGAGGTCCTTCAACGGGCAACAAATCCCAGTAGCGCCACATGGAGGGGGGACCTTTTTCAATCTTCTCGCGGGTCAACTTGCCTTCCAGCAGCTCCCAATCCAAAACGACCTCTAAGGGTCCGAAGCAGAGTTCGCACACGTGAACGGGGTTCATGGGGTACTCTTCCCCGCACTCCCGACATCTCATTCCTAGAACTTTAGACACGGTAATTTCTCCTTAGAACCACGCTGAAGCGCCAAAAAAGCCCCTCATCGTGATTCACTCATAGTAAGAATGAATCAGGACGAGAGGCTATAGCCTTCGTGGTTCCACCTGATTTCGCGCCTCTCTTGCAAGAGGAGCCTCAGCGGGCGCTAGAGACGGAATATCTCCTACGCCCTAGCCCTGTAACGGGAGCCCCCCGGTAATCCTTACTCGGCTACGCCTTTCAAGAGTACGGCTCAAAGAACATTTCAGCAAGTTCGCTTGTGTCGGCTCTCACCTAACCCGACTCTCTGGTAACTGCGCGGCTTGCTTACTCCCTCTTTTCTTCGCCTTATCCCCGCTTTTAAGAGCGGGTCAAACTGTATAAAAGTATTATAGAATGTTCTCGCGGTTTTTGTCAAGAGAGGCGAACCGAGGAAACAGCGAATCCGCTATGAAAACCGTCTGTTGCGAGGAAATGTGAGGGCGGGCGCTCAAAACCGCTCGCTTTTTTGCTAAACTACAGGGTATGTTGCGAGAAGTTCAGGCAGGAGAAAACGATTTTGAAAAAGCGTATCGTCATTCTAGGTTCAACGGGTTCTATCGGAACACAGGCGCTAGACATTATTGAGCGGCTTTCCGAGCGGTTTGAGGTAGTAGGGCTTGCTGGCAACCATAACGCCGAGCTTCTTGCGAAACAGGCGAACGATTTTAATGTAAAATACGTATCCATTGGTAACGAAAAACGACTCAATGACCTCAAGGCGCTCGTCGGGAACAAGACTGCCCTGTGCGGAGTCGAAGGAATGTGTCGACTCTCCACGCTCCCGGAGGTAGACCTTGTCGTCGTCGCTGTTGCGGGCGCTATCGGTATCGCGCCCACCCACGCCGCGCTAGAGGCGGGCAAAGACATCGCTCTGGCGAGTAAAGAGGTGCTGGTCGCCGCGGGCGAGACCACTATGCGCCTCGCACGCGAAAAGCGATGCGCCATACTCCCCATAGATAGCGAACACTCGGCTATCTTTCAGTGCCTACAGGGCGCGCCGGAGAAGAGCGTCGAGAAGGTTCTGCTAACGGCTTCGGGGGGACCCTTCCGCGCCGTTCCAAAAGAGGCTCTCGAAAAGGTGACGGTAGAGCAGGCGTTAAAGCATCCGACGTGGAATATGGGGGGGCTGGTAACGATAAACTCGGCGACTCTGATGAACAAGGCGCTAGAGACCATTGAGGCTAAGTGGCTCTTCGATGTCGAAATAGAGGATGTGGAGGTCGTGGTGCATCCGCAGTCCATTATCCACTCGATGGTTCGCTTCAACGACGGCTCCACGCTCGCGCAGTTGGGACTGCCAGATATGCGCCTCCCAATTCAGTATGCGCTGGTCTACCCTGAGCGTGTGCAGACAAACCTGCCGAGAATGGAGCTAAAGGACTACGCGAACCTGACCTTCGAGGCTCCCGACGAAGAGAAGTTCCCCGCGCTACGCTTGGCGCGTTATGCGGTGCATCAAGGGGGAACGCTTCCCGCTGTGATGAACGCCGCGAATGAAGAGGCGGTAGCCCTCTTCCTAAATCGTAAAATCGCCTATCTGGACATCACGCGAACTATAGAGCGCGTGATGGAGCGTCATACTACTGTCGAAGCGACCTACGAGAACGTACTGGGCGCGGACGAGTGGGCGCGGGAACAGGTCAAAAGTATCTAAATGTGCGTAACAGGAGAAAGTTTCTATGCAGTATCTCATATCCGCTCTCTATTTTATCGGCGTGTTGAGCGTGCTTGTTATCGCCCATGAGTGGGGGCACTTCATCGCGGCGCGTCTCTGCGGAATGCGTGTAGACGATTTCTCCCTCTTTTTTGGCAAGAGGCTCATTCGGCTGGGAGTTCGGAACGGCACGGAGTACAATATCCGCTCTATTCCGCTAGGCGGCTTCGTGAAGATAGCGGGCATGGAGGCGGACGATATTTCTAACGGCGTTCCGATACGCGCCGCTATCGCCTCGCGCAAAATGAAGAAAAAGAGCCTGATAGGGCTGGATGCGAAGGCGCTGGAGTATATCGACCCTGAAAAAATCTCCGCGAAGACATACGATGCGGTCTATGCAAGTATCAACGACGAGGGACGCTTGACGAAAGAGGGTATTGAAGAGCTAAAACTACTCGCTCTCTCCGCTTCCACGACAGAAGAGGAGCAGAAGTACCTTGAGGCGGTTCTGGATACCGTGAACTTTACGCCCGACCCCTCTCTCTACAATCAAAAACCGCTCTGGCAACGCGCTATCGTTATCTTTGCGGGGCCCTTTATGAGCCTTCTGTTTGGCTACCTGCTGTTTTGCGGCATGGGCGTTACGACGGGGTTGCCGACTGCCGTAGACAACACGATTCAACAGGTGGTGAAGGGCAAGCCCGCCGAGAAAGCGGGGCTGAAAGCGGGAGACCGTATCGTCGCCGTAAACGGAGTGCAGATAGCGGACGGCGAACAGCTGATAGACCTTATCCACAAGAGCGTACAGAAGACTCCGCTCAACATTCTGGTTCAACGCGACTCTCAACAGATTCCGTTCTCTATCATGCCGTACATAGATACTCAGAACGGTAAGAAGGTGGGGCTTCTGGGCTTCGCTCCGGGCGCACGGTGGAAGCGTTACTCGCTTGCGGAGTCCTTCGCAAAGGGGAACCGAATTTTTGTGATGCAGGTGGCGGGTATCGCTCAGGTATTTAGCAAGCCGAAAGAGATTAAAGACAATATGGGGGGGCCCATCGCGATTGCGGGGATTATTCACGAAGAGGGGCGGCAGGGGTTCAACCATATCTTGCTTACAGGCGCGATGTTGAGCCTGAGCCTCGGCGTTCTGAACCTTATCCCCATCCCGATTCTGGATGGCGGACACCTGCTTCTACTCGCTATAGAGGGGGTTCGGCGACGTAAACTCTCCAGTAATGAGGTCTACGTGGCGCAGATGTTCGGGCTTTCCGTGATAGGAATGCTCTTCGTTTTCGTGATGTTTAACGACCTCTCCCGCCTGTGGAAACACTAGGCGCGTAGGGTCGAGTAGGGCTTGTATGAGGTGAAGAGGCTCCCCGCTTGCACTATTTTTCGTGTTTCGCGGTTCATTCCCAAAAGTGCGAACTTTCGCCTCTTCATTTTTTCTTGACAAACGGGCGAAAAAAGGTTATATTATGTTGACTTCGCGGGAGTAGCTTAATGGTAAAGCTCCTGCCTTCCAAGCAGGTGACGCGAGTCCGATTCTCGTCTCCCGCTCTCGCGTTGCGCCTCCGTAGCTCAGTGGATAGAGCAACTGCCTTCTAAGCAGTTGGCCGCAAGTTCGATCCTTGCCGGGGGTAGGTGTTCGCATTCTTCTATGGCGGCTGTAGCTCAGTTGGTTAGAGTGCCAGGTTGTGGCTCTGGAGGTCGCCGGTTCGATACCGGTCAGCCG
>CAIJLM010000590.1 GCA_903821495.1 uncultured Chthonomonas sp.
CAGCCAATCCAGAGATATTCGGGGGTCTGTTGCTCGGAAAGTTTTCGGAAAAAATCAGGGTCTTGGGCTTTTACAACAGCCGCCCACTCCCTATTCTGTTCAATGAGTGTTGATAAGGTTTTCATAACCTCAAGATACCCCAAAAACCTGCCTCGCGCCATACTGCCAAGGGGAAACCTCCCCCTCTAATCCTTTGCGCTGCTCCATTTCGGTAGACCAACCTCTCTTCCTGACTTCGCCGATTCGTAGGCGGCGAGAACCACGCGGATATTCTCGCGCCCGTCTTCGGGGGTGGAGTAGAGGGCTACGCTGTCGCGAATCACGTCAAGGAAGTGGCTAACCTCATTATCGAAGGTCGCCTGCCAGTAATGCTCCGCGAGAAGCGTCTCCCTGTCGCCCTCACGCGGGAAGAGAACGACGCTCCCCCCTCCGAATGGCTCCACGCTCAAACAGCCCTCCGTTCCGAAAACGGTGATAACGGGAGACGCGCCGCGCCCTCGCGAAGCGTGCGATGCGAACATCTGCCCGAAATGCCCCCCCTCAAAGCGAAAACTGAGCGCCGCCGTGTCCTCGCACTCCGCCCCCAACTCAGGGCGATACTGCGCGGTCATGGCGTGAACCCCCGCTATCTCCCCGCCCAAATGCCTAAGAACATCCACAAAGTGAATCGCGCCATCCATAAGATGACCGCCTCCCGATTCGGCGGGTCGCGTACGCCAGTCCTTGTTTAGCGCCTCCGACTGCCAGTGCGCGTAGGTCGCCTGAATCCCGACGATAGTTCCCACCCGCCCAGCGAGAAGCGCCCTTTTCGCTGTGACGATGTTGGTCGCGGTTCTCATGTTCTCGCCGTGCATAAGGATACGGCTCTGCGTTCGCGCCTCTTGCGCCATAGCGTCGCAGTCCTCTGGTGTAAGAGCGAGAGGCTTTTCGCAGAGAACGTGTTTGCCAGCGCGTAGCGCGGAGAGCGTGACCGCTTTGTGGATATGGTGAGGGAGGCAGAGGTCAAGCGCCTCAATGGTCGTGTCGGCGAGAATAGCGTTGAAGTCCATCGTCGCGAGGATTGCGTCGCCCTCCTGCATAATGGCGGCGGCGCTCTCTACGGCGCTCTGCGCCTTTTCCAAACTCGTATCGCAACAGGCGACAAGCTCCATTCGCTCCTTCTGACTCCCGAACGCTCTAATATGGGCGGGACTGATGAGACCGCAACCTACTAATGCAAGGCGCGTGCGTGGCGCTACAGACATTCTCTACCTCTCTCGTTAAAATATTACTGCGTCGTTTCGACGCGCCCCACTTCAATTTGTCGCGCCGCCCGCCTAATCCTTCCGTTTTGGGGGCAAACCTGCAATAATGGTAGTGTTACGCCACTATTCGCTACAGAAGGAGGGTTCCAATGCCCGACGACTTCGATTTTACCAGTTACCGACGCAAACGCGCTACGGAGAACACGCCGTATATTACCTACACGCTGATATTCGCGTCTATCGTTTTAACGGCGGCGTACTGGCTCTCTATGGAGAAGTCCACCTCGACCTCCCTGATAAACCTGCTCTCCGTAAACAACGTGGATATGGCGCATCTGGTTTGGCAGGGACATCTACAGTACTTTCTCATCAATATCTTCTATCACGGAGGGTGGGCGCACCTGCTCTTCAACCTATACTGGATGTATAAGTTAGGTAGCGTGGCGGAACTCGCCCTGCCGCGCTACGCCTATCTCGGCTTTATCGCTGGCTCCGCCATCATCAGCAATGGGATGGAACTCGCGGTATTCGGGGAGACGGGCATCGGTATTTCGGGAGTGGTGTACGCTCTGTTCGGGCTACTGTGGGCGGGGCGCGGCAAGCATCAGGCTTGGCGGCTTGAGGTGACGGGAGAAACCTATAAGTACTTTGTGGTCTGGGCGGTTCTCTGCATAGTGACGACCTATATGGGCGTTATGAACATCGCGAACGGGGCGCACTTCGGCGGTATGCTGTTCGGAATGGCGATAGGGTGGCTCTTTATCTCTCCGCGCCGCAAAACGGAGTGGGCTATCCCGCTCGTTCTGATGACCCTGCTGACTATTCTCTCAGTAACGTGGCTACCTTGGCGGACGGAGTGGTGCATTTTCAAGAGCGAACAGGCTTTTCGGAACCAGCGGTACGCGCAGTCGGTAAACTGGTATGAGCGCGGATTGAAATCCATCGGGAACAAACTATTCCTCTACTCTACAGGGTATCAGGCTTGGGCGGCGATTGCGGAGGAGGCGGAAAAGAGGAACGACGCGCCGGGATTGGCTCGCGCTACCGAACAACTGGCAGAGATAGATAGGCGAATGGCAGGAGCGATAGAGGCGTTCCAGCGCGACACGACACGCAAAAATCCCGTGCCGGACATAGAGAGCCTACAGGATGGCGCGAAGGGCAAGGGCGACTCCCAAAAGAGCGAGGACGGCACGCAAAAGGGAGACGCGACGAACGGAGATAAGTGAGCCATGCAGGAGCGCTTTGAAGAGACGGCGGAGCCAAAAACGACCTACTCCATCCCCATAGGTAGTTACGAGGAGGAGCGTCGCGCTCTGCTCGCCTTCAAAGCGCTTTGGAAGAGAGGCGATAGCCTCGCCGCCGAGCAGGTATTGAACGGCATGAAGACCGCACAAATCCTCGAAACGCAGATAGCCCTGTGCGACTACGTGCTATCGCCCGTCGTGGGAACGGTGCGAGGCGAGGGACGGCAAATTGACTTGCATGGAAAAAGGCAGGTGCGGCTACAAGGAAAGCAGACCGCTCTTCGCCTTATCGCGCTTGCGCCGCGTGGCGAAATCGTTCCGATATTGGTTCAACTTCTCAACCACCCCGACCCCGTGATAGCGCAGGAGGCGAGCGACACGCTGCAAAAACGCGGTAAAAACGTTGTTCCAGAGCTCCTGCGGCTGTACGCGCAGTCCTCCAGTAAGCGACGGGTAAAGTGGACGGAGGAGGGGCTACTGAGGCTTATCAAGCTACTCGGCAACCTCGAAGATAGACGGGCTACGCGAACCTTACTGGGAATCGCGCACGGCGAAGAGGGAGTTACCGTGACCCGCCATAATGAGTTGTGGAACGTAGCGGGTGTGGCGGTATGGTCTGTATACGCCGTAATGTCGCTCTGGCTCTTCCTCAATTTTCCCAATATGCACACGGGGTTGGATGGACTCCTTAGCGGTCTCTTCACCACAACGCTATGGCTCGGCTCTACTTGCGCTGTGGCGGCTATAACGTATGGCGTACAACGGGCGTGTAGCCGCGTAGCCGCCTCCCTCTCCGGCGCCGCTATCGACGCGCTCGGAAAGATAGGCGACAAACGAGCGCTTTCTGACTTGTGCTACTTTGTGGCGACAGGGCGGTATAGCGCGGAGGTCGCCCGCGCGCTGAACGCGATTCTGCCCGCTGTCACGGATATAGACAGCCTTCGCCTTCGCTCTAGGGAGGTTGAATGGCTAACAAAAGCGATATTTAACCGCGCCCCAGAGTCGCCAGACCTCCCTCTCCGCGTTCTGAAATCCCTCGCCCATCTTGGAAATGAGGAGTCGCTTGTCGTTGTAGAGCGGCTTACGGAGCGCGGCGAGAGCGAGAGTATACGGGCGGAGGCGCAGAGGGTTCTGCCCATCCTGCGCGAACGCCTCGCACGCGTAGGCGAAAGGCGGAACCTGCTTCGCGCCTCCGAGCCTCCTCATCGCGAGTACGAAACGCTCTTGCGCCCCTATAAGTAGATCG
>CAIJLM010000591.1 GCA_903821495.1 uncultured Chthonomonas sp.
ATCTGCGCTACGTTGCCGGCCGCATCCATGGCTAGAATATCTTTGTCGAGGGTGAAGCGAACGTACTGGTCTTCAATCCGCCCAAGCCGCGCAGTACGGTTGTAGGAGATGAAGCAGACGGGGTGCAAGCCGCGTTTTCGCATCCGCTTACGGAACCAGCGTCCCGACCAGTCCTCCGGCGGCTCTACTCCACCAAGGTACGCAAGGTCATCGGCGTGTACGAGAGTGCGGTGTTTTTTCACCTTGCCGTCTGGCTTGCTTTTGCGCTCCAAAAATACCGTCTCTGCGTCCCCATAGCGGCGTATACGGTATTTGGGGAGACGCTCCGCCCCTGTAGCGAAGTAGGTGGCGAACTGTTCATCATCTAGGTAGAGGCTATGGACGGTATAGCCGTCCCCCTCAGCGGACATAGCATGGGGGTCGGGAGCCAGATGCTGTCTGGCGCATTCGGTTAGCGCAAGTACGGCTTCTTCTGTAAGCAGAAACTTGACCTCAAAAATGCCTCCCGTAGGTTCAAACGAGAGCTCTTCCTCTTCTTCGCGCAGAGCGGTAGCGAACGGAGACTCGATTTGACACATCTTCCCTTTACTCCACTACTTTCTATCTAGGATGGGTGGTAAATGTTCGCAAATACTCAACGGGGCGATGCCTTCCCAAAGAGTGTTGACAAGACTCTCTACAAACGCGACGGTCTCTTCGCGAGGGCGAGACTGCTTGAGTATAAAAGAGTCCATCACATAACTCAGCAGAGCGCCGCTCAAAATACAAGCCACAACATCGGGGTTGCAGGGGCGCAAACGCCCGCGCTCATATTCGGCGCGAAGGTAGGCGGCGATGAGGCGGCGGTCTCGAATGGGCGGTGGCTCCCCTTCGCCGAACAGGGGAGAGGAGTGCAGAGGTTTGCTTCCTTGCGCCACCATGAACTGGGGTATCGTAGCCTGCAAAAACTCGACAAACTGAAGAGCGGTCTGGAGAATGTTGGTGCGTAGGTCGCCCACCCCCACAATACTGCTCAATCTATCTATGCAGGGCGGGATAGGCGGGGTCTTCATAGAGGCGATAAAAAGCGCATCCTTGGTGGGAAAGCGTTTGAAGATGGAGCCTTCGGAGACTTTGGCTTTACGGGCGATTTCTGCGGTGGAGGCGTTCACTCCGTCTTTCGTGAAGGCTTCTCTCGCTGCCGCTAAAATCTGCTCTTCGGTTATCTTTTTGGGTCTCGCCATAGTTAATGAGTATATACTCACTAACTCGAAGTGTCAAGAGGTTTGGTTTAAATTTCTTAACATTTTCTTAATAAAAGAGCGCGTCCTCTCGTAGTTGAGAGAGACGCGCTTGTAAAGCGAACCGCGTAGAGCTTTAGCCCTCGGCGGTGTAGATGTTATAGGTGGGCGTGGAGAGGTAGCGCTCGCCAGTGGAGGGGGCTATCGTGACAATCAATTTGCCCTCATTTTCGGGGCGCTTTGCGACCTCTATCGCCGCCCACACGTTGCCGCCCGAAGAGATACCCGCGAAAATACCCTCTTCTTTCGCAAGGCGACGCGCCATATCCATCGCATCGGGAGCCTCAATAGTAAGAACCTCATCGTAAGAGTGGGTGTTCAGGATACTAGGAACAAACCCTGCGCCAATTCCCTGAATGGGGTGAGGTCCGCGCGGCTTTCCACTGAGGACGGCGGAAGTGGAGGGTTCAACGGCGATAACTTTCAGTTCGGGGCGACGCGCCTTAATCACTTCGCTCACGCCCGTAATGGTTCCGCCCGTGCCTACTCCCGCCACAAAGATGTCTATCTTGCCCTC
>CAIJLM010000592.1 GCA_903821495.1 uncultured Chthonomonas sp.
ACATACTTTTACCGGAAACTAAAGATATTACCTGTTCACGAATCGCTTCGAGCGAGAGAACGTTTTGCTTCCAGTCGGGTTGGAAAATTTTAGACTGCGCCTGCTCTATCGCCAGTTTTGCGCCATCCGAAAATGGGAACCCCGCATAGCCGAAAATTATCGCCAACTCAATACGGATATGCCCCATCACAAAGTCCCACGCCGCGGCTTCAGGAACGCCCATACGAATAGCCTCATCCAGCGCCTGTTTCATACCGGATACCAGCGTGGCGCAAGTCGTCTCCACAACCCCCGGCTCCAGTATCGCCATCTGCTCTACTGTAATGCGGTGCATTCGCAAAATAGGCGCGTACATAGCTCCCGCTATACGCTCCCCAAGTGCGTAATGCTCCTCCGGTCCTTGAATGAGGGCGCAAACAACACTCTGACGCGCATGATAGCCCCCAAACCAGTCCGTCTGCGCTTCGCGAGTCAGCTCCTCCATAAAGAGCGGAGGGTGGCAAGGATGCGCGGCGAAGTAGGTAATATCGGTACGCTCTGGAAATACGCCCGCGTAGCCCGCTGCAGGGTCTAGCCCCATCACCATCGTTCCGGGGTTCAAAAGCGGTACGATACCAGCGGATATTCTGCCAATCAGCGCATCAGGTACGGCAAGTACAACTACCTGCGCCCTTGATAACGCCTCCTCCTGCGCTGTGGGCGATACGCCCTTCTCCGCCATACGGGCGCGTCCGGCTTCGCTTACTTCAATATAGAGTATTTCGTAGTCGGGGTGGTCTTTCAGATTGTCGGTAAGGCGGCAGCCCATCTTGCCCCCTGCGCCCATCAGGGCGATTGTGGTCTTCATCAGTTTGGATTCCTTTCAAACACTCAAGTCAGAGAGTTGTTGGCTCATGTTCGCTCGCGCCTGCGCCCATGCCGCGAGAATGCGGTCGTCCTGTTTCACCTCTCCGCAGTTTTGGATACGCCCGCTCTCTGCGAGGTGTGTGTAGATGCGTTTCGCGCCCTCTGCAATAGAGACCGTGTAGCGATAACCGAGGTCGGCTTTCGCCGCCGCTGGGTCGAAGCAGTTGTTATACTGGAAGTTTATCGAAGTGATGTAGGCGCGTCTATCCATCGGATAGAGTAAGTCAATCGGAATGTGGACGAGGTCTGGCGACGGCGCGCCTATCCCTTGCGCCACCAGCGCATGATACTGATTCCACGTTACGCACTCATCGCTGGGAAGGTGATAACTCTTGCCGAATGTGACCGGGTTGCCGAGCGCATTTACGAAGGCGACTGCCGCATCGTCCCTATGAACAGACGACCAGAGGGAGCTACCGTCGCCATGCACGACGATAGGTTTACCCTTTCGCAGTCTATAAAGGTGATACGAGCCTCCCCCAAAGGTGTGCAGTACCGCGCCCTCATCGCTATAGGTATGTACGGGACGAATGACGGTAAAAGGGTGTTGTTCACGCTCATGCCACGCCCACAGTAGGCGTTCACAGACCGCCTTCTTCTGCGCGTAGTCCCATGCCGTAGGATTGAACGATTCGCTCTCTTTGATGGGATACGAAGAAGCAGGGCGTGCATAGACATCTACCGTGCTACAGAAGATAAGGTGTCCCGTCTTCCCTCCAAAGGCGCGAAGCAGGCTCTTTGCATCTTCAGGGGCATAACCTATCATATCCAATACGCAGTCGAAGGTCGGTAGTTCCGCCGCCTGCGCCTCGAATGCAGTGTGCGCGTAACGGTCTCCCGTCACTGTCTCTACTCTGCCCTCAAACTCCTGCGAACGATGCCCCCGATTGTAGTGAGCGACCTCATCTCCCCGCTCAAGAAGAAGGCGTGTAATGCCCGCGCTAATGAGTCCTGTTCCGCCGATAATGAGCGCTCTCACGGCTTCACTCCGGGTGCGGGATACTGCTTCGCCGTATCGTCCAGAACAAGAACCCAGTCAGGTCCGCCGGAGGGCGGCGTAAAAGTGTGCGCGCCTTTCGCGGGGAACTCGCCAATAGTCTGCGCGACACCCGTGCGCGGGTCGTACCACGACGCTCTCAGCGTTTTCGCAGAGAGGTGCTCTAGCGCAACCCCGACAGGCTTGCCAGAAGGAACATAGATAAACGCATAACTGCCTGCCGTGTCGCGAGTAGCCTGAACGTGGTCGGTTCCAGTTCCAACTTCCGAAGTTATCAGCTTCTGGTCAGGTATTCGCGTGAGAAACGGGCGCGACTCCAGAAGGGCGCGGGCGTACTGCATCTGCCCTGCCCCGGGAAGGCGCAACGCCTCCTGCCACGCACGTCGCGCAACGGTTATGGCGGCGCGCCCGGGCTGAAAGTACTGCCATATCGGATGACAGCCGTAGGTATGCCCATGCGCTCCCGCGAATAGCGACCAGTACGCCGCTTTGCGGTTATCGTAGTCGTCCAGATAGCCATTGTTGAGATTAAAATCAGCGGGATGGTCTTCGTAGCCCGGCTCTGCGTCCATACAGGGTTTGACGGGAGATTTCTCATAATCGGACTTCATGCCGGTATAGTTTTCGCTATTGCGCCCATGTCCGGACTGCCACATATTGAAATCGAGCCACTCCGCACCATGAAAATTCTGAGAAGAGGTACTGCCTCCGGTGGGGTGGAATGTGATAAGGTGTTCTCCTTTATCACCCTCGCGTAGCCCATGCGCCATGTTCTCGATGATGGCGCGATGCGAGTCGGTTTCTACGGGGCGATCTCCGCCCAATATCCATATCAAATCGCTATTTCGATAGCGTTCACCAAGAGTGCGCCCATAAATCCGCGCATTTTCCGGCGTAAATATCTCAGGTCCCTGCCCCCATTTCTTGTTCCACTTATCTCCCCAAGTCGGTAACATCCCAATCGTCAACCCCAACGACTCGGCGGCGGACACAATCTCGTCTACATACTGAAAATAGGCTTCGTTAATCCGTGTGGGGTCGTTGTCGTGGAGCGGCAGGTCGCCGTTCGTGTTAGGCTCCGTCAGTCCGCCAAACTCCGCTAGAGCCACCGCTTGAATCACGGTGTAGTGTTTCGCGGCGCGGTCTTGCAGGTAGTGTAGCGCGTCGGCGCGAGTGCAACGGTGGAACAGCTCCCAAGCCGTGTCTCCTAAGTAGAAGAAGGGTTTACCATCTTCCCGAACAAGAAATCGTCTATTGGCGCTCACTTTAAGAGTATGGGAAATCAACTTAGATTTTCCTTTCAGAAGGTGTTAAGGATTGGAGAGAGACACATTTTTTGAAAAGCGGGGGAAGCCTACCTTTCGATTAACCTTGACGATTGACCATTTCCGCTATCCAGTTTGGCGCGAACGGCGACGTACAGCCTTTTGAGGTAGGGTAATCACGAAACACCCCGAGTTTCTCGCCAATAGCGATGGCGCGTTCTCGATGCTCGGAGAAGTGAATGCCTATCTCTGCAAGGCAGTAGTTCATTGTCCACTGCACCACCGGCGGCGCATCACCCATCTCACTCTCAATGCGGTCTAACAGGGCGCTGAGGTTCAAGCCATGAGGAGCCTTCACGACTCGCTCAGCGGTTAGGCTCCATCCCGCTCGGCTCGTCATAACGTCACAGGATTCCATCCATTTATTGCGAAGCGCCTCCTTATCGAGATGAAGCTTCACCACATGAGTTCCCAGCCAGTCAGCCAAATGGACATAGGTGACGGAACTTACCATCTTGCTTAGTTCATCCGCCGTAATCTGCTTGGGGCGCATCAACAGCGGCGAGAGAAGCATTGCGTCGATATTGCCCGTCCGCCACAGCGCCGTTGCCAGTTCAGGGTTGGTCTTTACGCTCTTCGCCAATGCACGCAGGTCGCCCATCTTAACGCCAAAATGGTTCTCGCCAGCACCATGTTTGGCATATATGTCGCGCATTTTTTTGTTGTCTAGCATCCTTAGTTGTTCCATAATCTCATCAAGGGGTACGGTAGTCATTTTACTTTTCATCTCCAGAGGTAATTTCTAAAGCGGCTATAGCGAGAGGAGAGTGTCTCCTCGCAAAAATCTCTCGGCGCGTCCGCCGTTGCATCACTCACACTTTCACCGCAAAAGCGGTAAGAGGGCTTGCGCTTTTCAACTGAAACACTTATTCCAAAGCGAATCCCTTATGCGGAGCCTGCGAGTACGCTCCCCAATAGGTTCACTTTGCCGACCTGCCCGCCCTTAAAAAGAATCTCCATGCCGTTTAACCGTGCGTTCGGCGCGTAGACACGGCAGAGCGGAGAGCCGGGCGTGATGGGAGTCTGTACTTCCAGCGCCTCAATACCCAGCGTCCGCGCCACATAGCCAGAGGTGTCGCCCCCTGCAACCACCACGCGGCGAACCTCCGTCTCTTCGATAAACCTCTGAAGAATACGCCCTAACGTCTCTCCTAAGCGCCTCCCAGTCCCGCTCTCCTGAGCGAACTGCGCGGCGAGAAGGCGCGGGTCTTCCGCCCCTCGACAGGTATGCACTATCACGCTCTTGCCGCTCTCCCATGCGGTCAGCGCATCAGTCAGAGCCTGACGTATAGTCCTCTCAACAGCCTCTTCATTGGTCAGAGAGGGCGTATTAAGCGCAATTTCGACGAAGCCACTCTCTATCCCCCACCCTATCTGCCTCTCTGTAACGGGCGAACAGCTCCCTGAAACGACTATGATACGCTCAACGGGAGCGGCGGAGAAAACAGACGGCGGCGGCAACCAGCCCCGTGACCGCCAGTAAGCGGTAAGCGCGTACTCCACCCCAGAAGAGCCGAGCGTAAAGAGCGGGTTGTCGCTATTGGCGTGTCTCCATAACGTCCTCCCAATAGCCGTAAGATGCGCCTCTGTAAGCGTGTCAAAAAGGACTACCTCATCCCCAGCGGTCAACAAAGATTGTAGATGCGCCTCAATACTCTCCTCTGTCTCGCCAAGTTGGAGCGTATCTATCAGTCCAATACGTCGCGCCGTCTGTTGGGCGAGATGGAGGCGCAAGTCGCTCTCGTGCATGGGCGTAACGGGATGGTGGCGCATGGTGGGGTGGCGGTCAAGGCGAAATACGCCGCTTTCCGGTCCCGAACGGGCGAACAGGTTTCCGAACACACAGAAGCGGTTAAGGCTCGGGGCTCCCACAACAAGAGGCGCGAAAGACGACTTGAACACTCTCTGCGCTATATCGATGGTATGCCCGATACTCCCGGTTTCCGGTGACGAATCGAAAGTGGAGCAGATTTTGACGTGAAAGAGCGGCGCAGGAAGTGCGCGTAACCGTTCAAAAATTGGCGGTAACTCCGTGTCCATCTGTGCTGAAGAGAGGCTACGGCTCACCCCCGCCACGCCAATCGCCCGTACCCCCTCAAAACGCGCTAACTGCGACGGCGAAGGCGGCTCCAGAAAGAGAACAGCGCGAAGCCCCGCACGCGCTAACGCCTCCATGCTATCGGTGGAGCCAGTGAAGTCATCGCCATAGAAACTGAGCAGTAGCCCTTCCGGTAAACTATCCGCCGCCACTGCGTAGCCCTCCATACTTCTCTATGGCTTCGTGTAGTTCGCGACGCTCTTTCGCGTACTCCTCCAGCGGAACGCCCTGCACCGCCGCCTCCCAAGCCTGTCGTATCGCGGTAACGCCCGCGGAACGCCCCGAAGGATGCGCCATGATTCCGCCGCCTGCGAGATACATCAGGTCTACCGTTCCGGCTCTCCGATAGGTTTCAGGAGCCTGCCCCGCCCACTGCCCAGAGGAGAGAACGGGCATCACCGCGTAGCCGCCAAGCATCGGCTTCTGGCAGGCGTGAATGGATTTCACAACGGATTCGTCCGGCTCCCAGTACTTGTTTTGCAGACCGTTGACGTGTAGATGATCTACCCCCGCAAGTCGCCAAAATTTCTGATAGGCGGTAAACGCAATGCCTAGCGCAGGGCAACGCGTGTACATCCCCCAACCGTTTCGGTGTCCATGAATGGGCAGTTGGCTATGCTTACGGAGCGCAGAGACGGCGGGATACCCCATACTATTCAGGCTAACCATGACGCACGTTCCCCCCGCCTCAAGCACCGTATCGTGGTGACGCTTCATGTTGTCTATTTCGTCGGTAATGTTGAAGGCGAACATGATTCGCTTACCCGTGCGTTCGGCGTGTTCGTGGATAACCTTCATCACCGCTGATACGCGCTCTTTGAGGGGCGAGTGAGGGGAATCCGCCATAAGTTCATCGTCTTTAACAAAGTCAATGTCGGCTTCGCTGAGTTCGCGCACAAGCTCCGCTGTCTGTTGCGGAGATAGCCCGACACTCGGCTTAACAATCGTTCCAATAATTGGGCGGTCATAGACTCCGGTAAGGCGGCGCGTACCTTCGATACCAAACTGAGGGGCGGGATAGACCTCCGCGAAGGTGGCGGGAATATCAATATCAAGGAGGCGCAGACCTGAGTGGTCGCTGAGTTCATAGAGGTTGCCGCAGACCGTTGCGACGAGCGTGGGAAGGTTCGCGCCGACGTTTTCAAAAGGAAACGAGATAACAACCTCTGCACGTTGATAGCGAATAGCCTCTGTGTTTTTGGGAGTGCGAGAGCCTATCAGACTAGGCGTATCCGCCGTATCAAGAAGGGTGATATTCTCGACTCGCGCGCCGTGCCGCTGTTTCAACTCTGGGGTCTCTCCGGGAACTGCAACGAACGTGCCAGAGGACTGCTCCCCTGCAATGACCTCTACAACGCGCTCTATGGGAAGCGCAGTCTCTAGCCAGTAGGTCGCGACGATTCGGTCGGATGCGGCGGAGTTCTGCTGTTGGGGATTCTGGTCTGTCATAGCGCTTGTCCCATCTTGTATATCTCATTGCGCTCGGCGGAGGCGTAGCAACCAAATACGAGTTCGAGCGTTTTGAGGTTATCTGCGCCGGAAGTTTCCGGCTCCGCGCCGCTCCGCAAGCAGTCCGCCCAGTGGCGCTGTATCTCAACAACGCTATTCTGTATGGCTTCAAAGGGCGGAGTCGTCCAGTTATAGAGCGGTATCTCTGCGCCAAACCCCCTGACCGTTTCTCCGTTATCTATCTCAATGCGGTAGTTTTGATAGAGAGTTACACGTCCTTTAGAGCCTTCTATGTGAGCGAGAGTCTGCGGAAAGGGGTCGAAGGTGGTTTTGGAGGCGTAGCTCATCTCGGCGACACAGGTTACGCCGGTTTCTATTTTGAGGAGTACAGTGGCGACATCTTCGCCTTTAATGAGTGGATTCACGCGTTGAGTTTGGCAAGTTAGTTGAACTGCTTCTCCGAACAGATAGCGCACCACATCGAGAATATGCACTCCCACATCGTAGATAATGAAGCGCGGGTCTTCTGCGAGATAGGGCTGATTTACGGAGGGGTCGTAGCCGCTACGGAAGAGAACGCGCCCGAAAAACGGCTCTCCTATCTCATTCATCGCCTGCTTTAAGGCGCGAAGGGGCTTTTGCCAACGAAAATTCTCATGCACCATGAAGAGGATTCCCGCGCTTTCGCACGCCGCTACCATCGCCCGTGCATCTTCGAGAGAGGGGGCGAGGGGCTTCTGGCAGATAACCGGAGTGTTGTATGCGGCGGCGAGTTCCACAAGATTGCGGTGCGAGGCGGGTTGCGTGATGATGTCTACAAAGTCGAGTTTCGCTTCGCGTAGCATCCGCTCGGCGTTACTGTAGGTCTGTGCGATATGGAACTTGGCGGCGAGGGCGTGAGCGCGTTCTGCACTACTGTCACAGACAGCGGCGATGTCTACGCCCTCTACTTCGCGCCATCCGTTAATATGGTTTTGCGCGAAAAACCCGCAACCTATCAGTCCGCCTCGTAGTAGCGCCATAAGTTCCCCCAGAGAGCCTAGAGTCTCACCATAGAGTAATCGATTAAAATGATTTTAGCATAAACTGCCCTAGAATACAATATAAAACGCATATATACCGAAATTTTCGGCGCTCACACCTGCTTTCCCTTCAATTTCGCTTGCTACTTTGAAGTATTTCAATTATTATCGATTAAATTTCGCGAGAAGAGTTGAGGGAGGCTCGAAGGTGTGCATAGATTTCGGCGAGGTCGGAACTTTGGTCTGAGGAGTACTGTAATATGCGCTGAAAATCTGCAATATGAATCCGCAACCAGCGGGGCATAAGGCGACGCATTAGACTGGAGCTGAGGTCGGAATCGCCTGTGCGTAGCGCGACAAGTATCACATCGTGTTGCCGCGTAACGCGCTCATAGTCTATAGAGGCGGTGGCGGAGCGCCCAATCTGGTCGTAGGCAAAAAGAGGCAAGCAGACGGTTTCAAGGGACTTCTCTAGGTAGCGATTCGGTTGCGCTACCCATATCCGGCGGTGGAAGCGAACATCCGCGCTGGAATACGCAGAAAAGTCGTGGTTCGCCGCCGCAGAGCGCATCTGCGCGACGCAACTCTCTAACTCTTGAATATCCTTCTGTGTTCTGTGCTGGGCGGCTAATCCACAGGCGAGGGGTTCTAGTTCGCGGCGTACCTGATAGATAGCGACAAGGTCGTCGAGAGTGAGTTCTACGACATACGTCCCTCTATTTGGGCGCTTGACGACTAGCCCCAAACTTTCCAAATCCTGTAACGCTTCGCGTATTATGGCTTGTGACACGCCAATCTCGCGCCCTAGACGTATTTCAGGGAGATGTGTACCCGGCTTGAGTAGCCCGGAGAGTATCGTAGATTCGAGAAGATGAGCGACCTCAATCCGTTTATTTGTTGTTCCTCGCGGCATACGAGCGTTCTTTCATACAGCGCCTTCTGTCTTATCAGAGTCGCCACCCCCTCCGACCTCATTTGCTAACCGCCAATGCTTTTCGCGGAGCGGGGGCGGGGCGACTACTTACGCTTTCCAAACTGAGCCGCCAAGAGCGTTATCTGTCCGCAGTGGTACGCCTCATGGGTGATGACATGGTGCAGTAGCCACCGCAGAGTAAACTTTCTCTCCTTGCCGAACGCCGCAGCGGGGTCGCTAAGTTCACGGACAATTTCGCGTGTTCTATCACGTATCGCATCGTGCTGGGCATAGTACCAGTGGAGCGGTTGGGAGGGCGGCGCAGGCCAGATTCCGCCAGCCTGATCTGTCTCGTCTGAGAGCAGGCGTTTGCGAAGTTCTGATGACCTTATCTCTCCCGCGAGAACTTCGTGAAGCCAGTAGGCTTCTACATCCGCGTTGTGGAGCATTACCGCCCCCATACTATGCCCCTGCGCGACAGGTTGCCAGACCAGCGCCTCTTCCGAAACGTCGCCGAGCATATCACGCCACTGCTTTGTATTGTCGTCGAGCATAGCGAGAAGCAACGCGACCTGCGCGTCGCCCTCGCCCATGAATTTTATGTCTAAGGGTTCCACAGATTCTCCTGTATCTATCCCAAACTGTAACTACAGCCGATTTTGCATAGCCTGAGTCGTTACCTCTTCGCTTCCTTTACAACGGGAGCGAGTAGCGCGCCAATCTCGCGCACAATACGAATGTTCTCCATCATCACCACAGTGTCTCGCAGGGGGTCGCTTTGTTCGAGGCGCGCTAAGACCTTCTGGTTCTGCACGACCATCTCCTCTGCAAGGCGCGCGATTCCGCGTTGAACGGACTCGCACGAGGCGGGCGTTCTTTGAATGTCGCGAATGCTGTTTGCATAGAGCAGTAGCCCGCGCTCGGCGCAAATAGCCGTCTCCTGAAACTCCGACCTATCTATCTCCCCGCTCGCCAACTTAT
The DNA here is from genome assembly GCA_903821495.1 of uncultured Chthonomonas sp. Taxonomy (GTDB): domain Bacteria; phylum Armatimonadota; class Chthonomonadetes; order Chthonomonadales; family Chthonomonadaceae; genus CAIJLM01. The sequence goes on from CAIJLM010000592.1 coordinate 9,692, forward strand.
CGTAAGCGTCGCGAATATCTCTCATGCTTATCCGCAAATAGTCCAACCCGTTCTCCACCGTGTCGGCGTACTGCTTCGCAGTGCGAAGTTGATGCGAATGAAGGGCTATAGGAGACACAAAGGCTGAAACGCTCGGTTTAAAGGTCTGAGCGGAGGCGTAGAGGTAGAGTGATGATATAGGCGCAAACGAAAAGAGCGCGAAGTAGCGCAAAGTTTTTGAAAGGAAGGTATTAGAGCGCACAGCAATCCCCCTTCTATGCCCTGCACGGAGTAGAGTCCGTCATTGAGATAGTATATCCCTTTAGAAGAGGCTACGTCAAGCCGCATAAGTCGGCTTCCCACATCGTAGAAATACCTGTTTTGCAAAAATGCTTTGATATATGTCACTACTTTGGTGTGTAAAACGTTACGGGAGGAGCTAGAAGAGGCGCTTTAGAGGTGGAATGAGCGGTCAATCGCCATAAACAGGAAGAGCAGGGCGAGGTAGAGCATAGAGAAATGGAAGAGAGAAGAGGCGCGTGGTCTATCGGTAACGCGGAAGAGTTGGAGGCTACGCAGAGCCAGAATCAGGTTGAGGACAATGGCGGAGACAAGGTAGAAAATGCCGACCCGGTTTTGCAGAAATGGCATTATCGAAATAATCGCTGTCAAAACCGTATACATACCTATCTGCACAACGGTCATCCTATCGCCGCGCACAGAGGGGAGCATGGGGATGCCCGCCTCGGTATAGTCGTCTTTTAGGAGGAGAGCCAGCGCCCAGAAGTGTACCGGAGTCCAGGCGAAAATTATCGCGAAAAGATACCACGCCAACGGAGAGAGGTCGTTCGTGACCGCCGCCCAGCCCACGAGAGGCGGAAACGCGCCAGCCGCGCCGCCAATCACGATATTGTGCCACGTTCTGCGCTTTAGAATAAGCGTGTAGATGAGAACATAGAACACTAGCCCCGCAAATCCAAGCATAGCGGAGAGCAGATTCGCAAACGACCAGAACATCGAAAAAGAGAGGACGGCAAGCCCGAAAGCGAAGTAGAGCGCGTTCTGAGACGAGATTTTCTGTGTCACCGTCGGACGTTCGGAGGTGCGCTTCATGCGCCCGTCAATATCACGGTCTATCACCATATTGATGGCGTTCGCGGCTCCCGCTATCATATACCCCGCTATCATCACAACCAGGAAGAGCAGAGGCGTAACGTGGTTGTTAGCGGTCTGCGGGGCTATGAACATCGCCGTTAAGGTAGTGAACAGAAGCAAACTGATGACACGGGGCTTTGTGAGAACCAGATAGTCGCGCCATGTCGCGCTCCCTACCGCCGCGTGAATACCGGGGTCGTGGATGGGGTCTGTTTCGACGTGCGCCACATCTTCCGCAAGCGCGGCGGTGGTAATTAGCGCCGTGATAACCCAAACCATATCGGCGAAAAAGAGGTGGATGAGTTGCATTCCAACAGGGGCGTGTAACGCCTTGTTGATAAGCCCTATAGCGATTTCAGAGACGAATGCCAGCCCCATATACTGCGCGTACTTGCGAACGAGCGGCGAGGGACGCAGATGGGTAGTCAGTCCGGCGATTAAAAGGAGGTATAGCCCGACGGATATTGCCAAAAATGGGTGAACTAGACGAAGCCGCACGAGGAAGTGCGCTGTCGGGTTCAAAGCGCCCCGTATAGCCTCATAGGCGCTATGCACAGGGAAGAGCGTGTCGCCAAGCGCTGTGATAGCGCCGCTGACTCCTAGTACCAGTAAAGCGATAAGGGAAAAACCCATCGCCCACCCCATCGCCCCCTGATTTTTCAAGCGTAACGAGCGAACGCCTGAAGCCCAGTTCGCAGTTATCGTGAGCGAGGCGAGAAGCAGGAAGGTGTTGACGAGGTGACCCGCCAGCCATATCGCTCTCTCTACTGTGTTGTTATCTGCAACCAGTCCCGCCTTAACGAGTTTCCGACCGACCATCGCCTCGATAAAAGTGAAGAGAAGGCAGAGTATCGCTCCCAATCGGACGCGGTGTCCTTTGGGGAAAGCGCGAAACGCTCCGATGAAGAGCGCTAATACAACAATACCGTCCACCCCGCTCATAACGCGGTGAGTGAACTCAATAACGGTCTTCATCTGG
>CAIJLM010000593.1 GCA_903821495.1 uncultured Chthonomonas sp.
AGAGAGAAGCCGTGAACCCGCTCATTTCGTTCGTCGTTATGTTTCATGCGTCGCTCTTCTCTACGGGAGGGATGGGCAACCTTCCTATGATACACGACGACTATCTACCGCGTAGCTGGGCGACGGATACGACCTTCGCGGAGTCGTTGGCGGTGGGGCAACTCAGTCCGGGCCCCAATGGGCTTTGGGTGGTCAGCCTCGGCTACCTGACGGACGGGCTACGCGGTTCGCTACTCGCCACTCTCGCCATCACTCTACCGCCACTAGTGGTTCTCTTCATCGAGAGTATCTATCAACATCTGGAGAAACTGAGGGCTATGGAGGGATTCGTGCGGGGGATAATGCTCTCTTCGATGGGGATTTTCGCGGTGATAATGGTGCGCCTACTCTCTAGCCAGAAGGTCGACGGGCGCGGGTTGGCGATTGTCGCGGGGGCGGTAGTTCTCGGTTCCATCAAACGAATACCCGTCGCCGCTACCCTTATCCTTGGGGCGGTGGCGGGCGTACTGCTCTACTCCTGAACACTCCCTTTTCGTGAAACGAACTTCATAACGGGCGCTATCGTACTCCCCTGAACTAGAATCGAAAAGGCGACCACTGCAAAGACAATCGTAATAATCTCTTCACGGTGTACAAGGTTGACGGGCAAGCCGAGCGCAAGCGCAAGCGAGAGCGCCCCGCGCAGTCCTCCCCAGAAAAGTGCGTGTTGATGCGAACGCGAAACGCGCTGAGGGGTTTTTGAGAAGAAGCCGCAGCAGAGGTAGACGGTGAGGGCGCGTCCTAGTGTGGTGAGTAGTATGACCATGAGCGCAGGATACCAGAAGGCGTGGAAGTTTTGGCGGGTGAGTTGCACCCCTATCAGGAGGAAGATAATGGAGTTTGCGACAAAGCCCATGAACTCCCAAAATGCGATGACCGCCTCTCTCCCCTTATCTGAAATTGCGCCAATCGAGCCGATGTTCCCCACCATTACCCCCGCCGTAAGCGTTGCAAGCACCCCTGAAAAGTGAAAATACTCCGCCAACATAAACGAGCCATACGCCGCGATTGTCGTGAAAGTTATCTCAACGAGAGGGTCTTCGGTATGCCCTGCTAACCCTAACACAAGCCCCGCCGTCAACGCGCCACAGACCATTCCGCCCAACGCCGTAAACACGAAAGAGGTGACAACCCCTGTTGGAGTCAACTGCTCTCCCGCGATAGCCGCCATCGCGATAACAAAGAGTACCGCCACCGTTCCATCGTTGAGCAGGCTCTCCGCGTCTACCAACAGGCGCAAGCGTTCTGATACCTTCGTCTCTTTGAATATCGCCAGCACCGCTACGGGGTCGGTAGCGGAGAGGAGTACGCCAAGCAGGAGCGCGAGCGCGGGATGCCAGTGGAACAGAAGCGCGACTCCCGCCGCGATAACTACTAGCGAGATGAAAACGCCTACCGTCGCTAGCGCCAGTATCACGGAGAGGTCGCGCCGAAATGCACTCCACTCTACATGAAACGCGGCTTCAAAGAGAAGGGGAGGTAAGAGGGCGCTGAAGACGAGTTCGCGGGTGAGAGCGAGTTCGATACGGATGGGCGAGAGCGCCAAGCCTATCCCCGCCAACACAAGCCCGACAGAGTAGGGGAGGCGCAGTTTTCGCGCCAACATGGAGACTATCCCCGCGATAAGCAGAAGGGCTTCTATGCGCTCAATGTTCCATTCCATACAGAGATGCTCCTGCTAGCGACTACCGGGTCAAGTTTTGGGCTTCCGGCTAGGTACCAGAGAAAGGTATGCGTATCAATAACGAACTTAGTCGCCACTAAAATTCAAACTCCTTACCGCGCCATTCAGCGTTTACGAAGTCGTTTTCCGAGAGCGATTGGAGTTGTGGAAACATCCCAAAAACGATTCCTGTTGGCAGGTTTCCGTCGGAGTTTTGTTCTTCTGGAAATACTATCATTTTATACTTTTGGGTGTGTGGTAGTTCGTTTAAGCGCTCCACTAACTGTTCCGGCGTACCTCTGTAAACCTGTGTTTGAGCCATGGACTTCATCCCCAATTTCAGCGTTATATCTACATTATAGCATGACAGGCAGGAAATAGCCTACTCTTACCCCTACCGTAAGAGTTCAGGGTTGCTGGAATGAACCGTGAAATGGGGATGCGAAATGCGATTCTACCGCGAAAAACGCGAAACACGCAAAAAAATGCACAAAGCCCCAAACTTGGAATCACTCGCACAGGCTTCTAATCTCAAACTGCATTCATGCATTCACCCCTTCTCCCAGCATTGGGAGAAGGGGCAGGGGTTGAGGGCTAGGAGAGGTTAAGTGAAGAGCCGCAACCCTGAACTCTTATCGCACTCTTACTCGTGCCGTAGAGCCACTATCGGGTCGAGGCACGCGGCGCGGTAAGCGGGATAGACCCCGAAAACGACTCCCACTCCCGCCGAGAAGCTGAACGCCACGACGCTTACCATGGGCGAGAGATATACTGCAAGCCCTTTCGCGCCCGTCTGCGGGTCTTCCATGGAGGGTACAAATCGGGTTAGATAGGCTATGCCGTAAGCCAGCGCCGCGCCCCCGACAAGCCCGATAAGCCCTCCCGTAGCCGATACGGTAGCCGACTCTATCAGGAACTGAAGCAGGATATCCTTGCGCTTCGCCCCAATCGCTTTACGGATTCCAATTTCGCGAGTGCGTTCTGTAACGGAGACGAGCATGATGTTCATAATCCCGATACCGCCCACAAGAAGCGCAAGCCCGGCAATTGAGCCGAGTATTATTCCGAAGACCGCCAAAACGCTGTTGATACTGTTCAGGATGTTCTCTTGGCTGTCTACGTGGAAGCCCGGTAGGTTGTCGTAGCGCCGCATAAGAAGTTGCCAAACCTGCTCCATCGCCTCATTGATACGCTTTGGGTCTTTCGGCTCCGCCCAGATAACGCCTACTAGCTCTTTTCCGATATACCGCTTCTGCACGGTAGTCAGAGGGACGTAGACGTTCTTATCCGCGTCGCCTTCAAGAGAGCGCCCTTTTTGCGCCATAAGACCGACGATAGTGAGCGAGACCCCGTTGATTTGAATCTCCTTGCCCATCGGGTCTTGGTCTTTGAACAGCCCCGAGCGCACCTTATCTCCAATGACGCAGACCTTCGCGAAGGTGTTCTCATCCGCCTCCGAGATAAATCGCCCTCGCGCCACTTTTACGTTTCGCAGGCGTTCGTAGTCGGGTTGAACGCCGTTCGGATTTATCTCCGCCTCTTTACCTTGGTATTTGGCGACGAAGGAGGAGCCTGAACCGGGTCCCTGATTCAGGGGCAGTTCCGCCGAAAGCGACTTAATAAGACTACACTCGTTCAGGATAGCGCGAACGTCGTCCATCTTCATCGCTTCAATGCGCCGCGTAGTTTTGTTGCGGTCTTTCGGGTCGAGTTGGTAGAAGACAATGACCAGACTAGAACCCAACCGACTAAACTCGGAGGTGATACGCGCCGAAGCGCCCTGCACGATAGCCACCATTACGACCACCGCGCCCACCCCGATAATCACGCCAAGCATCGTCAACATAGAGCGGAGTTTGTTGGCGCGAAGGTTGTCGAGCGCCGTTTTCACGGCGTACCAGAAGTTCATTTCGTCGCCCCTTAATCCATCTTAACGTCAATGGCTTTACGCACAGGTCCTGTATAGTCGTTCGGGCGAACCTTGTCGCCCTCCTTCACGCCGTCAAGTATCTCTACAAAGTCGTCGCCTTTTAGCCCCAACTTCACCTTACGAGGGGTAAGGGTCTCCTTTGCATTGGCTCCCGCCCCGTCTGTAGTGATAATCTGCACGGTGGCGCTCTCCCCAACGCCCTGTACGCAGTTTATGGGGAGGCGCAGAACGCTCTTGCGTCGTGAAACGACGATAGCGCAACGGGCGCTCATGCCAGGATGTAGGCGCGAATCGGCTTTGTCAACCTGAATCTCCACAAGGAAGCGAACCACCTGCCCAGTATTAGTACTCGCGAGGTTATTACGACTACCAGAGTCGCCAGAGCCTCCAGCGGTCAGAGAAGAGGGCGCAATTTTCCGAACCTTGCCCGTAAAGACGGTTCCGTTGGAAGCGTCTAGCGAGACTTCGGTAAGCGTGCCCTCTTTGATTTTGGAGATGTCCACCTCATTGACGTTTATTTTGACGAGCATAACGGCAAGGTCGCCAATCTGGAAAATCGGCGTGCCAGAGGAGAAGCCTGATAGAGCGGACGTTATCATCTCGCCCTCCTCTACATATCGGCGCGTAATGACCCCCGCCATAGAGGCGTATATCGTGGTGTCATTCTGCCTCACAAGGAGTTCGTCTAGTTGGCTCTTAATCTGCTTTACCTGAGCGTCCGCAGACAACGCCTCGTCTATTCGCATCTTATCTTGAGTGCGCCCCGATTTTGCGGAGACGAGCTGCGCTTCGGCTTGCGCGAGGGCGGCGCGGGCGCTGTCCGCCTCCTGCCGACGGGTAATGGGCGAGATGTCGGCTCTCGCTTGCGCGAGTTGCGCCTCCATCTGGTGTACCTGACTGCGCGCGCTGAGTATCTGACTCTGTGCGTTCCCCGCTTCAAGCGCGTTAGTCTGGTGAATACGGTCTAGCCTCTGCTTGGCTTCGCGCACCTGAGTCTCCGCGACCCGCACATCCGTCGCCGCATTGTCTACTAGCTGTTGCGCCACAAAGCCTTTCGCAAGCAGTTGTTTCTGCCTATCGAGGTTGCGCTCCTGATTTTGGAGTGTTGCGACGGCTCTATCGTGTGCAGTCTGAACATTAACAACGTTCTGCGGGTGAGTGCTTTCGTTCATTAGCCGCAGGTTGTCTTGTTGTAATTTTAGGTTGGATTTCGCCGCTTCGAGGTTCGCTTGCGCGATTTCAATGCTCTTCGCCGTGAGTTCGGGCTGGACTTTTGCGGAAGACAGAGCCTGATTCAGCCGCGCCTTCGCCGAGAGAACGGCTTGCTGAAACTGCGCGATACTGCTAGTGGTCTGGTCTTTCTGATAGTCGGTAGACTTGTTCGCGGCGGAGAAACGCGCCTGCGCCCCGATAAGTTGCGCTTGCAGGGCGGCGACCTGAGTATTGACCTCTTGCGGGTCTATAGTGGCAAGCATCTCGCCGACCTTGACCACCTTGCCCTCGTCTACAAATAGTTTTAGTAGGCGACCTCCCGCCTTCGACTTGACCTCCACCTTGCGGAGAGGCTCTATCGTTCCATTCTCAACGACCTTTATCTCTACATCGCCTCGTTGAACTGTCTCGCTACGGTTAGGCTGTGGCTTTGGCTTCAAGGCGCGCATAGCCGCGAAAACCCCTAACCCCACGATGACGAGAGGAATAGAGCATCCAAGTAAGACCTTTTTTTTGTTCATCCTTTTATTGTGACCTCAATCTGTTGGCGTGTGCTTATCGAAGGGACTACGCGCAAGCGAAGCGCGAAGTTTCACTTTGTTATACCATTTCTGTAGGAGCGTTCTCATAACCCTGAAATCTTACCGCGGATTTCCCCTATTTGACAATACCCCTGCTAACGAGTATACTTCCCTGTTAATAGAAGCGGGAGTTTTTCGGCGAGAGAGGTAGTCTGTTGGCATGGCATATCGTGATTTCCAAGAGTTTTTATCGGTATTGGAGAGCGCAGGAGAGTTAAAACGAATCTCTCAGCCCGTAGACCCCTATCTTGAGATAACTGAGGTGGCGGACAGGGTGATGAAACAGCCCAACGGCGGCAAAGCCCTGCTCTTTGAACGCCCGACTGCAAAAAATATCCCCCTCGCGATAAATGTATTTGGCTCCTATAAACGCATGAGTATGGCTCTGGGCGTAGGCGACCTTGAGGAGATAGCCGAAGAGATAACGCACCTGCTCAAGCCGGAGGTTCCGCAGGGCTTCGTGAACTCGCTACGCGAACTGCTTCCCAAATTGGGCGTGTTGGCGAAGATGCCGCCCCGCCACGATAAAGGCGACGGGCGTTGCCAGGAGGTTGTGCTACAGGGTAGCGATATAGACCTCGACAAGTTCCCTATTCTCCACTGCTGGCCCCAAGACGGCGGACGTTATATCACGCTCCCCCTCGTCTTTACGCACGACCCCAATAGTGGCAAGCGCAATGTGGGAATGTATCGCATACAGGTCTTTGATAAGCGCACAACCGCCATGCACTGGCAGATGCACAAGGTAGGCGCGGAACACGCTCGCATCAGCGCGGAACAGCGCAAACTCATTGATGTAGCGGTTGTGCTTGGCGGCGACCCCGCGCTCACCTATAGCGCGACGGCTCCCTTGCCGCCGGGCATTGACGAGATGCTCTTTGCAGGATTTTTGCGAAAGAAGCCCGTCCATCTTGTGAAGGCGAAGACGGTGGATGTAGAGGTTCCCGAAGACGCGGAAATCGTGATTGAAGGCAAAATAGACCCCTTAAAACTGCGCCGAGAAGGTCCCTTCGGAGATCACACCGGCTACTATTCGCTTGCCGACAACTATCCCGCGCTCGAAGTCACCGCTATTACGCACCGCAAAAATCCGGTATACCCTACTACCATTGTGGGCAGACCGCCTATGGAAGACTTATGGCTGGGCAAAGCGACGGAGCGCCTCTTCCTGCCGCTTCTAAAACTGACCGTGCCGGAAGTGCAGGATATGAACCTGCCCGCCGAGGGGATATTCCACAACATTGTCTTTGTCTCCATCAAGAAGCGCTATCCGGGACACGCCTTCAAAGTGATGCACGCTCTCTGGGGACTGGGGCAAGCCATGTTCTCAAAAATGATATTTGTGTTCGATAGCGAAGTAGATGTACAGAACACGCAGGAGTGTTTGTGGCGTTTGGGGAATAATATAGACCCAGAGCGCGATATGTGCGTTGTGCGGGGACCCATTGACGTTCTTGACCATGCGTCGCGAGGTTTAGGCTTTGGGTCGAAGGTAGGCTTCGACTGTACGCGCAAACTGCCTGCGGAGGGCTTTCAACGCGAGTGGCCCGATGTGATTGAGATGTCGCCCGAAATAAAAACAAAAATAGATAAGATATGGAGTAGTTTAGGGTTATGAGTCAAAGTCAGGAGAACGAAACACTGCCGAATACGCCTACCCCCCTCTTCGTAGAAGAGATGCACTGGGGGGAGCAACCCGTTCGCTTGACAGGTTTTATGTGTTCCGCCCTTCCTGCTGACGCGCCCACCACCTCCGTTCATGTCATCGCTTTTTCCGGCGGTAAAGTTCTTGTCGTGCGGGATAGGCGCGGGATATTCGGCTTTCCCGGCGGGCGGCTAGAGCATGGAGAGACCTACGAGGACGCGCTTGCGCGAGAAGTCCACGAAGAGGCGCGCGCCCACCTGAGAGACGGCTACCGCCTGTTCGCCGCCCTGAAAGTAGAGTATATGGCGCAGATACCCGGTCGCAACTATCCCCACCCCTATACCTACATGGGGGTCTACGCGGGAATTGTTCGCGCTTTGGAGCCGATTGGGCACGACCCCGCGGGCATTATTACCGGGCGCGACCTCTTCTCTAAAACGATATGTGAACAGCGCCTTCCCGCCCACGACCTGATACTCCTTCGCGAGGCGACTATCCACCTCATTAAATTCAGAATCCTCTCAGTTCAAGCCGTAGGCGACTTCTGGTCTCTGACCTCTACGGCGCGGAGTTAAACACTATGGAGCGCAAACTCGTCGTCGCGATAACGGGCGCGAGCGGCGCGCCCTACGCTATTCGCTTCTTGCAGGTAGCCATACAACACTACTCCGAAATCTATGTCGCCCTCTCCGAACAGGCTCTACAGGTGATAAGCCTAGAGACAGGGCGTAACGTCCACCCCCAAAATATCACCGCTGAGGCGCTTATCGGAGTAGATACCCCCGTCCTCCGTTTCGTAGAGAAGCGCGATTACTTTACCCCGCCCGCCAGCGGCTCATTTCGCCATGACGGAATGGTTATCGTCCCCTGTTCTATGGGCACGGCAGGGCGTATTGCGAACGGCATTAGCAACGACCTCATCACACGGGCGGCGGATGTCTGCCTCAAAGAGCGGCGCAAACTGATTCTCGTGCCGCGTGAAACCCCTTGGAACCTAATTCACCTCCGAAACTTCACTCAGCTCGCGGAAGCGGGCGCAACAGTTTTGCCCGCCGCCCCCGGCTTCTACCATAAGCCCCAGAGCATAGACGACTTGGTAGATTTTATGGTAGCGCGTATCCTTCAGCAGTTGGGGATAGAGCAGACGCTTATGCCGCAGTGGCAGGTGGAGGAGGAATAACGTGGGCGGGATACTCCAAAAAATTCGGCTTCTGTTGCAGATGGTGAAGTTCGAGCATACGATATTCGCGCTCCCCTTCGCCATGATAAGTATGATTCTTGCGGCGCGTGATACGCCGAGCGGTCTTCCTTCGGGGCGAGTCATTTTTTGGATTTTGATGGCGATGGTCGGGGCGCGTAGCGCCGCGATGGCGTTCAATCGCCTCGCAGACTCCGCCATTGATAGTGAGAACCCGCGTACCGCCGCCCGCCATATCCCCGCTGGAACCCTCTCCCGCGCTCAGGTTATCCTCTTCCTTGTAGTTTCGCTGGGGCTATTTGAGGGGGCGGCATGGCAGTTGAATAGGCTCTGCTTGCTTCTCTCGCCCGTCGCGCTCCTCTTTCTGCTCGGCTACTCCTACACGAAGCGGTTCACGGCGCTGTGTCACCTCGTTTTGGGCTTCGCGATTGGTCTGGCTCCGCTGGGCGCGTGGATAGCCGTGCGCGGAGACTGGAGCCCGCTTCCCGCCCTGCTGGGGCTTACGGTCATGCTCTGGATAGGGGGCTTCGACATTATCTACGCCCTGCAAGACTATGAGTTCGACTCGCAAGACCCGCGCCTCTTCTCACTGCCCAAACGGATAGGCAAAGCGAACGCCCTCCGTGTCTCGCGCCTCATGCACCTGCTGATGTTAGCTACGCTTATCTATATCGGGGTTGGCTTCGGGCTACACTTCTGGTACTTCGCGGGGGTGGGGGTGGCGGGGGGGCTGATAGCGTGGGAGCAGAGCCTCGTCAAGCCCGATGACCTGAGCAGAGTGAACCTCGCCTTTTTCACGCTGAACGGCTGGGTGAGCGTGAGCCTCTTTGTGTTTGTGATTCTGGATAGGTGGCTGATACCGTAGCCTGAGAAGTCTAATTTTGCCTTTTATCTTAATCCTCTCCCAAGTCGGTCAAGCGAAATACCCGACAGGACTACGTTACTGGCAAGACTTTGGACGGCGCCGTCGCGATAGATAGCACAGTTCTGCGGGATATGGGAGGCATCTGGCACAAGAAAGACCGAGAGGCGGGCATCCTAACAAAAGCGAAGCGTTGCGGTTTTGATAATAGATAAAAATATCTCTATATGTTGACATATTTAATGTGCTTGGGGTAGAATGGAGTCGC